>CAYWHQ010000101.1:6956-8454 GCA_964457665.1 uncultured Prolixibacteraceae bacterium
TTCAGGAGTCCCTACATTTCCGGCTCAGTAACAGAGTTCTGGCGCCGTTGGCACATCACGCTTTCCTTCTGGTTCCGCGATTATTTATTCCTTCCGCTGGCCTACGCCACATCAAGAAAGCTTCCTGCAGAGCACTACTTGGGGATCAGGGCCGATAAGATTATCTATCTGTTTGCTACTTCGGTGACCTTTTTGCTTTGCGGATTCTGGCATGGCGCTGCCTGGACATTCATTATCTGGGGAGCGTACCAGGGTGTATTCCTGATTCTCGACCGGCTCTTTTTGCTGAAATGGCTCAGGAAGACCGGCAAGATCTTTCCAGTAGTGCTGACTTTTTTTATCACCATGGTCGGCTGGGTGATGTTCAGGTCAGAATCGGTCACCAGAGGATGGATGTATCTGGAAACAATGTTTGCTTTCCGGGATGGGGATAACGATTTGTGGCTCAATCCGAAGTTCTGGACCATGATGGGCGTGGCGTTCCTCTTTTCCTTCGTTGCTCTCCGCAAAGGGGTGGAAGATATGCAGGAACGATTCTACACTGCGCCGGGGAACCGCACCCTGCTCATCATGTTTATCCCTGCGCTGGTCCTGTTGTTTCTTTCGGCGGCAACCATCACCTCATCAGGATTCAATCCCTTTATCTATTTCAGGTTCTGAGGGATCAGCAGTTCTGCCTTCAGGTCGTCGATGTAAAAAGTTTTCTTTTTAATATTCCAGACGTAGACCGACAGTGTGTAATCCTTCGACCTTATGTCGCTCAATGGCAGTGTCACCATCACCTGATGCCACTGCTTTGCAGGCAGATTAAGGGTTTCGAACCGGCGGGCCCTGTAATTTATGGGTTTGCCCTTGCTGGTCAGGGAAATAACGAGACCCCCGGGAATGCTGTCGAAAGGCTCTCCGGCGTAAACCCACACCGAAGCACGTACCATCAGACCGCTTTTCACACCGGTAAGCAGGTGAATCCTGCGCTGCAGCCCCGGACTGAACTTTGTCAGGGAGTCCATACGGAAGGAGTGGCTTCCTGAGAATGCAATCCGGGTGACTACCTTCGCTGGATCGATCTTCGGAAATGGTTTTTCGAAGGTATAGGTGAGTATGGGCCTCCGATTGCAGCCGCTGCAAGGATTGGCCCTGAGTGAATCCAGAATGCGGTAATTGTTGCTGGCGTGACCGGAAACATTCTTTTCAAAGATCAGGATGATATAGGGTTGGCCAATGGGCTGACCCTCACGTACGACAGGTTCGACATGATGAAGTAACCTGAAACCGGGATGATGCATCAGCGAATCCTGTGAAACGCGGCATTCGTTCGGTCCAAAGTGGGATTCCCAGATCAATAGCTCTCCCGGAACAATTTTATCCAGGCCTCTGTAGTATTTGAATTCCCGGCACCGGCAACATGCCGTGTCGAACCGGTTGTAACCCATGAACCAGGTCAGGTTCAGGTCGGTATAGTAATAGTTCCGTTCGCTGTAGGGGCTGTTCCTGAGCC
>CAYWHQ010000102.1:0-8438 GCA_964457665.1 uncultured Prolixibacteraceae bacterium
AGCATCTCATCATACCGGTCGATCATGTTTCTTGCCATTGAGAGCTGGGCGAAGAGCTCCCGCTGACTGCGATGAAAGGTGACCTTCTTAAGGATCTTCCGTCCGGGATCAAAAAGAACAAAAGCAACTTTTTTCTTAGCGGGATTCGGAATAGAAACCTCACTATATTTCCCCTCCAGCCATGCCACAGCCGAATCCTTGCTCCGGTCAGTATACCAGACCTCAAAACCGGCCGGCATGCGAAAAGTCCCTGTCAGGCTTCCGGTTTCGTGGATCTGTTCCACGCGGATCCTCGTATACCGGTTACGTACGGTATCCTCAGCTTGCTGATACTGCACCTGGAAATGAGGCTCCCCACCCTTCAGGATCCATTGGTCAAAGAACCATTTATACGATTGTCCGGTAACATCCCAGATACATCTGAGCAGGTCATTGGTTTGTGCATAATTGAAGGCAAACCGCTGCAGGTAGAGCTGGATGGCATCTTTGAAAGCCTGGTCGCCCATCACATCACGCAACATATCCAGCACCAGCGAACCCTTCTGGTAAATCCTGGGGACTCCTCCCTGGCTGCCACCCACTGGCAAGTTATTGCGCCGGGCGGCATCCAGTGCCAGGAGTTGCTCTTCGTTCCTGACTCCCTGATAGTAATCCTCACCAAAAACATGCCGCTCAAATATCTTGGCATAGTAAGTCCCGAAACTCTCGGTAAGCCAGACGTCCTGGTTGACAAGATGGGCCACACAATCACCAAACCATTGATGCGCCAGCTCATGTGCATTCACATTCACATAGTTACGCTGCCACCATGCCCCGGGATCGATAAACATATAATCACCAAAAACTGTAGCAGTTGTGGTTTCCATGGCCCCATACATGTAATCGATCACCGGCGCCTGGCGATACACGGAATAAGGATAGGGATAACCCATCTCCATCTCAAAGAACCGGAACATCCCGGAGGTATATTTATAGGTTACCGGAACCCTGGATGCCATTCCTTCGTAATACCAGTATTCAAGGGGAACTCCCCCTTCCGTTGTATCGGTCAGATAGTTGTAATCCCCGATGGCAAGCGAGGTGGAGAAAAAGGGGTGATCCTTCTTCATGCTGTAATGCCATGTCAGCGTATGATCCGGATTCCGGGGCACACTCACCCTGTCGCCGTTGGCAAAGACCCTGAAAGAACTGTCGAATGTATAATGCATATCCATCCTGATCCTGGCATCGATATACGGCAGCCATCCATGCGGCCGGTGTGCCCATATCTGTCGGCGCTTCCCGGCCTCCTCCGGCTTCCATCCAATAAAATAGATAGCTCCGCTGCCCGGATTCACCTCATAGTTCATACCCATAACATATTCTGATCCTTTCTTTATCTGACCGGCAAACGGGTAAACAACCAGGTATTTCCCCGATATTTTATGCCGGAACCGGATATCCACCGGGGGGGTGCCTTCCCGCTCCCTGCTTTTTATCCGGATGTCGGATATCCGGAAGTCGGGTGCATATATTGAGAAGGAATCTGCCTGGTGACGACGGAAAACCATCGTGAGTTCAACATGGGATCTGACAAGGTTCTCCTCAGGTCTGAATGTCACTTCCGCTTTGATGTGTTTAAGGTCGACCGGCAGATCAGGCGGATTGGAACTTGGATCCTGATAATAGGTCACGGTACGTTCCTGTGCCAGGATACCTGATAGCGGGATCAGCATGAAATAAAAGACCGGAAAAACCCTTCGTAAGACAGTCATATCGCTATTTTTCTTAAGTTTGCCGGCAACCGTTTGCAGGATGGGAGCGCCGAAGAGCAACAAAAGTAAAGGTTTTTCAGATATACTCTCTGTCATCGACGGACAGGAACAGGAACGCCAGCGATTATCCAGGGAACTGCACGACGGAATAGGCCAGTCGCTGGTAGCCATCAGGATGAAACTGGAAAGTCTGGATTACCTTCCGGAACAGGAGATCAAGGCAAACCTGTCGGATATCCGTCGCCAGTTTGACCAGATCATCAATGAGATCCGGCGGATCACGACCGACCTTATGCCACCGGTATTGGACGAATTCGGGCTGGTTATTGCCCTGTTCAACCTCTGCGAAGACACGGGGCGGGCTTCGGGGATCAAGGTCAAATTTGAACACCGGATCAAAACACATGACTGGAATAAAAAGATCCAGACCTATCTTTACAGGATCATACAGGAAGCCATCAACAACATAGTGAAGCACTCCTCCGCCCGCCAGGCCTATATCAAGCTTTTACAGGACAACGAATTCGTTTACCTGAGCATCCAGGACGACGGAAAGGGATTCCGCATCCATGATCAGGACCGGCATGGAGGACATGGTATCCATAATATCCAGGAGCGGGTTAAGATGCTCGGCGGTACCATTGACCTCAAATCTGCTCCCCGAAAGGGCACACTGATCCAAATAAAAGTACCCCGATTCATCTGATGGAAAAAATCAGAATTTTTCTGACCGAAGACCACGACCTCGTGAGAGATGGACTGAAGGCCCTCCTGGCAGGCATCCCCGACATCCATATTATCGGGGAGGCATCTAACGGAAAAAACCTTTTTGAGAAACTGAAGATCGTGGTCCCCGACGTGCTGGTGCTGGATATCTCGCTTCCTGATATGTCGGGTATTGAAATTACCAGAAAGTTACGTACCGATTACCCCACGGTCAAGGTTTTGATTCTGTCGATGTACACCAATGAGGATTTCATACTGGGAGCCATCCGGGCCGGAGCAAAAGGGTATTTACCAAAAAATACCTCGAGGGATGAACTGGTGAAAGCTATTTATGCCGTCCACAGGGATGAGGAGTTTTTCGGTGAGATCATTTCAGGTATACTGCTCAAAAGTTATATCCACAGTAATACCGCTGTGACCGGCAAAGAGAACGACAAGTCGTTCAACCTCACCGCCAGGGAGATCGAAATCCTAAAGCATTACTCCGAAGGGCACAACAATAAGGAAATAGCGGAAAACCTGAACATAAGCATCCGTACCGTGGAGACCCATAAAAACCATATTATGCGAAAACTCGGTTGTAAATCACCTGTTGAGATGGTTAAATTTGCCATTCGCCATAAGATCATTGATCTTTAAATCAACTGAAAGATGATCATTACACATACTATTAAAGAGACCCGAAAAATCATCCGAAAATTACGGAAGACAGGTGGTTCCGTTGGATTTGTCCCTACGATGGGAGCGCTCCACGATGGACATCTGTCCCTGATCAACCGTTCGGTAGCTGAAAACCGTTATACGCTGTCAAGCATTTTTGTAAATCCGATCCAGTTCAATAATAATTCCGACCTGGCGCAATATCCACGAATGATTCCGCAGGATACCAGAGCGCTTGAAGCGGCCGGATGTGATCTTGTTTTCATTCCGGATGCCGCGGAAATGTATCCTGAAGGGGAGAAAACAGACCTGAATATGGATTTCGGAATGCTCGACAAGGTGCTTGAAGGTAAATTCAGACCGGGTCATTTCAGGGGAGTGGCCATTGTAGTCAGGAAACTGTTTGACATTATGCAACCCGACCTGGCATACTTCGGAAAAAAAGATTTCCAGCAACTCCTGGTGATCCGGAACCTGGCGGAGCAACTATTTCCAAACATTAAGATTATCCCATGTGAGACCGTCAGGGAAAGCGATGGGTTGGCAATGAGCTCGAGAAACCTCCGTTTGACCATCGGGGAAAGAAACATTGCCCCTCTGATCTATGAAATCCTTTGTAAAAGCAAGCAGAAGGTGGGCAAGATCCCGGTCCGGGAACTCAGGGAATGGGCCATTAAAAAGATCCAGGAAAATCCGGCTTTCCGGGTGGAGTATTTTGAAATAGCCGACCAGGCAACGCTTCTTCCGCTCGATAACTGGGATTTCAAAGAGAACGCCGTTGCCCTCACTGCGGTATATCTCGGTGATGTACGGCTGATCGACAATATCGAACTTTTTTCATAATTTTGCAGCGTCATGCAAATCCAGGTCCTGAAATCAAAGATCCACCGCGCCACAGTTACGGATGCCAATATTAATTATATCGGCAGTATTACCATTGATGAGGATCTGATGGATGCTGCCAACCTGATTGAACATGAGAAAGTACAGGTCCTGAATGTGAATAACGGAGAACGTATCGAGACCTATGTGATCAAGGGGGAAAGAGCCAGCGGTACCATCTGCCTCAACGGAGCGGCTGCAAGGAAATTCCTTCCCGCAGATATTGTGATCATCGTTTCCTATGCCATCATGGATTTCGAAGCAGCGCGTTCATTCTCTCCATGGATCTGCTTCCCTGACCAAAACAACAAGCTTTGAGCCGCAAAATCTCAGGAATAGTAAAGTTTATAGTCTTCCTTGGGCTTGGGATTCTGTTTATCTGGCTTTCACTCAAAGACCTTACCACCCAGGAACGCGACCAGATCATCCTGGCTTTCAGAACTGCCAATTACTGGTGGGTCTTCCTGGCCATCGTCCTGGGAATTCTCAGCCACATCCTGCGCGCCCTGAGATGGATCCTCTTCTTCCAGCCCATGGGATTCAACCCCACCCTGAAAAATACCTTTTATGCAGTGATGGTCGGCTATTTTGCAAACATGGCATTCCCGAGGCTTGGAGAGGTTACAAGATGCGGACTGATGTCGAGATATGAGCAGATCCCTTTCCAGAAAGCACTGGGAACAGTGATTACAGAAAGAGCCATCGACATGATCATCTTCATCCTGCTGTTCTTTCTGATGATCTTCACCCAGGCACATGCCATACAGGATTATCTGGATCATAAAGTCTATCCGGGCCTTGTGGCGAAATTCGGTGCACTGCATTATTCCCGGATGCTGCTGCTCTTTTTTGTCTCCGTCATCCTCATCCTGTTTCTCCTTTATATTTTCCTGCGAAAAAAACTCCGTAATTTTCCAGCCTACCATCAGGTCAAAAATCTGGTGATGGGATTCTGGGAAGGATTCAGATCATTGTCCGAAATCAGACAACCATTTCTTTTCTTCTTCTATTCCGTTTCGATCTGGATACTCTATTTCCTGATGCTCTACCTGATCTTTTTCTGTTTTACCGAAACCATGGGGCTGGGGCTGGGGGCGGGCCTCTCGGCTCTTGTACTCGGCAGTGTCGGCATCATGATCACACCCGGTGGAATTGGACTTTATCCCGCCATCATCCAGGAAACCGTTATGCTGTACGGATCCACCAAACCTATTGGGCTTGCGCTTGGCTGGATAGCATGGTCTGCACAAACCGGAATGATTATTCTGATCGGCAGTTTGTCTCTTATTCTCCTCACATTCAATAAACGGCGACATGGAAAGGCTGAAAACCATTAAAACAAAAATATACGACCAGGAACAGTTAAATCGACAGATTGCCATCTGGCGTTTTAAAGATAAAAAGATCGTCTTTACGAATGGCTGCTTCGACATCCTGCATCTGGGTCATATTGAACTGCTGGCCAAAGCCAGAGGACTTGGAAACGTGCTGATTGTAGGCCTGAATTCCGACGCTTCCGTCAGGAATATCAAAGGCCCCCGCCGCCCGGTGAACAGCCAGCATGCACGTTCGTTCACACTGGCTGCCCTTTCTGCAGTGGATGCTGTCATCCTCTTCGATGAGGATACACCTGAAAACCTGATCCGTCTCATTCAACCCGACATCCTGGTCAAAGGACAGGATTATGAAGGCAAGGAGATCGTCGGCTCGGATATTGTCGAGGCTCGTGGCGGTGAAGTAGTTACGATTGAACTAACCAGGGGATATTCCACTACCCATACCATCGAGAAAGCGCATAAGGTTCATCTCTGATGGCACGTAATGGTTGCGATGTGAAACCAAAAACTGCCTTTTTCTGTCAAAACTGCGGGTCCAGATCTCCCAAATGGATGGGCAAATGTCCGTCATGTGGCGAATGGAACACCTTCGTGGAGGAGGTTATTCAGAAAGAAGAAAAAAGTCCTGCCGGAATCATCCTGAAAAACATTGATCCAATCACGCCCGTAAAGGTGGGCGATATCAGCTTCCGTCCGGAATATCGACTGGATTCTTTTGATCAGGAACTGAACCGGGTACTGGGTGGAGGCATCATGCCGGGATCCCTCATCCTGATCGGAGGTGAACCCGGTATCGGTAAATCGACGCTGATGCTGCAGATCGCCCTGAAATGCACCGGACAAAAAGTCCTCTACATCAGCGGAGAGGAGAGCGAACAACAGATAAGGATGCGCGCGGAACGGATCGGAATCCGTAACGACCAGTGTTTCATACTTACCGAGACTGTCACTCAAAGCATCTTTCAGCATATCGGCAACCTCAAACCCACAATGGTTGTTGTTGATTCTATCCAGACCCTCCAGACAGGAACCCTGGAAGCATCAGCGGGAAGCATCAGCCAGATCCGGGAGTGCGCCTCAGAGTTGCAGAAATATGCGAAGATCACCAACACACCGGTTTTTCTGATCGGTCACATCACCAAGGACGGCAGCCTGGCTGGCCCCAAGATTCTGGAACACATGGTGGATACCGTACTGCAGTTCGAAGGAGATCGAAACTATGGATACCGGATCCTGCGTTCTCTGAAGAACAGGTTTGGATCCACTTCTGAACTGGGCATTTACGAAATGAATGACAACGGCCTGCGGGAGGTATCGAATCCCAGCGAGATACTCCTGAGCCACCGGGATGAACCCGTCAGCGGAATCGCCATTGCCTCTATGGTCGAAGGACTACGCCCCATGCTGATCGAAATCCAGGCGCTGGTCAGCTCGGCAGTCTACGGAACTCCGCAGCGGACTACCACCGGATTCGATGTAAGAAGAATGAACATGCTGCTGGCTGTTCTGGAGAAACGGTGCGGTTTCAGGCTTGGTCATAAAGATGTTTTTCTGAATATCGCCGGCGGGCTCAGTGTGGATGATCCCGGAATCGATCTGGCTGTTGTTTCCGCCATTCTGTCATCCAATCAGGACGCCCCGCTCCGCCAGCAAACCTGCTTTGCAGCTGAAGTCGGGCTAAGCGGCGAAGTGCGTCCCGTCAGCAGAATTGAACAACGGATCTCGGAGGCAGAGAAACTCGGATTCGGGAAGATCTTTGTTTCGGCATATAATTTGAAGGGGTTTGAAAGCAAATTCAAATCCATCCGTGTCGTACCGGTGAAAAAGATGGAAGAATTGTTTGGAATACTTTTTAACGGCTGACCATGCGCAGAAGAGATATTACCGACCAGCGGGAACTGGAGGAGATTATCCGTAAATGCCAGTGGTGTCACATGGCCATGTGTGATCCTGATGGCAATCCTTATGTATTACCGATGAATTTCGGGTACAAGGATGGGATCATTTACATGCATGGCGCCGCCCACGGCAAAAAGATTTCATTGCTACAGCTCAATCCACGGGTCTGCGTGAATTTCAGCACCGACCATACCCTTCGCTACCAGAGTGAGCAGGTAGCCTGCTCATGGAGTATGTTATACCGCAGTGTACTTGCATACGGAAAAGTCAGTTTCATTTCCGGCACTGAAGAAAAAATCGCTGCCCTCCACATCATTATGGCGCAATATGCAGAACGCTCTTTTCAATATAATCCTCCATCTCTCAGAGAGGTCAATGTATGGCAAATCGTCACCGATCATTTGGAAGGCAGGGCATTTGGATTATAAAATAACTCATGGAATATAAAGACTATTATAAAATTCTGGGAGTTGACCGGTCTGCCACAAAAGATGAGATCAAAAAAGCTTACCGGAAACTTGCCCAGAAATACCATCCGGATAAAAATCCCGGTAACAGGCAGGCCGAAGATCGTTTCAAGGATCTGAGCGAAGCTTACGAGGTGCTCGGCAATACAGAAAAAAGAAAGAAATATGACAAGCTGGGTGCCAACTGGAAGCAGTATGAGCAAACGACAGGCCGCGAGGGGGCCGATTTCTCCCAGTGGGCATACCAGGGGGACGGAAAACAGTATTACCGTTCTTATGACTCAGATAGATTTACAGGTTCCGGTTTCTCCGACTTTTTTAATGCATTCTTTGGTTCGGGATTCGGTGAAGCTTTCCAGGGCAATTTTTCAGGATCCCGACAGGACAGGGCACCACGAAAAGGCCGTGATTATGAATCTGCCATTGAAATTGATCTGAATGAAGCATTCCATGGCTCTAAAAGAATACTGTCGGCCGGAGATGATAAAATCACCATAACAATTCCTCCCGGAACCTATAACGGGCAGATACTTAGGGTGAAAGGAAAAGGCGCAGCAGGCAGCCAGGGAGGCGTCCGCGGCGATATCTATCTTAAGGTGGAAATCAAGCCGGATTCCGGTTATGAAATCCGCGGAAACGATCTGTATCACGAACTTAATGTGCCACTCTATACCGCATTGCTGGGAGGAGAGCTCCCGGTTCATACATTCAGA
>CAYWHQ010000103.1:0-8421 GCA_964457665.1 uncultured Prolixibacteraceae bacterium
CAAGAAGTGCAGGGAGTGTACTGCTACCGATTATGAAGGTTACGTGGTTGCCTATGAGGAACAGTGCGCAGTGGGTCCCGGCGCGAAAAAAACAGTGGATGATTTTGAATCGGATTTTCGCAGCAGATGGTCTTCCTATAATGTGACCTGCGTCGATAAGAAATAGAACGGTTCACTCCTTCATCCGGTACCAGTACCGGTACTGCTCGCTAAAGCCCAGGGAGCTGTAAAGCCCGAGGGCAGGCTGGTTATTATCCAAAACCTGCAGGTAGGAGAGGGCTGCTCCGTGCTGCTGCCCCCAGATCATAAGACTTCTGGTGATATCTCTGCCAAAACCTCTGCCCCGGAAGAGGGGGTCTGTTACAATGTCGAAGATTCCCAGATACCGGTCCTCCAGAACACCAAGTCCGACGGCAACTGTTGTATCGCCTGCCCTGATCCTCGCCAGGCATTTCCTGGCAGGCATCAGCGCCATGATCTTACTGTAGATCCCTTTACGGCCGGGATCAAACCCGTTCATCCGGATGAATTCGTCGATCCAGGAGGGATCGTTGGGCGACGTGAACGAAACCGGGGCAGTGGGGCAGGGAATCCTGCTTGCGTTATCGCGTACCTGGAAAGATATCACCGCGTTGACCGTGTATCCCCACCGCTCCAGGATCCCGTCGATGTTGCCGGGATCGGCTGCGCTGGTTACCTTGAAACAGGCCGGGACTCTTTTTTCATGAAAAACCGATTCACAAAACCGTATTTTCTCATCCGGATCGATGGTAGAGGGATAGAGCATGCTTACCGAGTTTGACCGCCTTGTAACACCTGCGGCGAAGCGAAGGATCCATCCGTCGTAAAGTATGTTTTCAACAGCGGGCCAGGCGTTGTTGCTGATCTCCTCTGATCGTCTTATTTTCGCATTATCCGTGACCCGGAGGCTTGTTGTGCCTGCATCCATGATTTGAAACTTAGGCTGATGGTTGCATCTCCGCAATATTGCATCGGATGAATCCATCCCCGGTGTTCAGGGGATAAACGATTCGGCCTTTTTAAGGGCTGCCGGTATGCCTGATGGATTCTTGCCGCCTGCCGTGGCAATATGGGGCTGGCCGCCCCCGCCTCCGTCAACCTCCTTTGCCAGCGCCCGGATGATATTTCCGGCATGCATGCCCTTTTCTTTTACCAGTCTGTCGGCAATGGCCACGGTAAGACCAGCCTTCCCCTCATGCTCCGAGGCGATGACCAGATACAGGTCGGGGATCTCATTCCGTAGCTCAAACGCGAGGTTCTTGATCGAGTCGCTGTCGAGTTCTACGCTGGCGGCAATGAAGGTGATCCCGTTTATTACGGCAGCAGAGGAGACCAGTTCGGTTCTGATCTGACCTGCCTTCATTCTGGAAAGCTGTGATACCTGTTTCCGGAGTTCCTGATACTCATCCACGAGGTTTGTCAGACCCCTGAGGAGGTCCTTTGGCCCCCTGAGGAGCTCGGATACCTCTTCAAGCAGGGTCTCTTTCTCCTCCCAGTATTCCTCCGCCCGGTCGGCAGTGACCGCTTCGATACGCCTGATTCCGGCGGCGATCGCTCCTTCGGAAACAATCTTGAGGAGTCCGATCTGCCCGGTCGCTGTCACATGCGTACCGCCGCAGAGCTCCACCGAATACTCCGGATCGAAGGTGATTACCCTGACCAGGTCGCCGTACTTCTCTCCGAAGAGCGCCATAGCTCCCATCTCCCTGGCCTGTGCAATGGGAACTGAGCGATGCTCACCGGCCGGCAGATTTTCCCTGATCCGCGCATTCACCATGCGTTCAACCTTCCGGATCTCTTCGGGAGTCATTTTCTGAAAATGTGTAAAATCGAAGCGCAGCCTGTTTTCATCCACCAGCGATCCTTTCTGTTCGACGTGTGTGCCAAGCACGGAACGCAGTGCTGCGTGAAGCAGATGGGTGGCGGAATGGTTGTTGGCTGTAAGCCGGCGTTTCACAGGATCAACACTGGCGATCACCTCTGCAGAGGGATCCGGGGGCAGTTCCGCAGTCAGATGAATGATCAGGTCGTTTTCCCGGATCGTATTCAGGATATCCGTTGCAGTACCATTCTGGATCAGCTGTCCGCGATCGCCCACCTGCCCTCCCGATTCCGCATAAAAGGGGGTCTCGGCAAGTACAATATGATATAAGGTGTCGCCTTTGGAGGTTACCTTGCGGTACCTGGTCACGAGGGTTCTGACCTGCAGGGTGTCGTACCCGATGAATAAAGACAACCCGGCCTCTTCCTGCAGGATAACCCAGTCGGTGGCCTCCACAGAGGCGGCCTGCCGGGATCTCGACTTCTGGGCCTCCAGGTCGCGCACGAATCCCTCCATGTCCACCTGCCACCCTTTTTCCCGTGCCATCAGGCAGGTAAGGTCAACGGGGAAGCCATAGGTGTCGAAAAGCTCAAAAGCAAAGGCGCCCGGGATGACCGGTGTTCGGTTCCCTTCATCCTGCGACCGGGAGCCGATGTAACTCTCGAATTTCGAAATACCCGAGGAGAGGGTCCTCAAAAAGGAGGACTCCTCCTCGCGGATCACATGGGTGATCAGATTCTCCTGTGCGGCCAGCTCGGGAAAAAAGGAGCCCATCTGTGCGATCAGCGCCGGAACAAGCCCGCAGAGGAACGGTTCCCTGATATCCAGGAAAACATACCCGTACCGTACGGCACGGCGGAGGATCCTCCGGATCACATAACCCGCCCTGACATTGGAAGGGAGCTGCCCGTCGGCGATCGAAAAGGCAATGGCCCGCAAATGGTCGGCCATCACCCGCATGGCCACATCTTTCTGAGGATCTTCCCCGTAAAGAATCCCTGTGCGCTGCCCGATAGCCCCGATCACCGGCTGGAATACATCGGTGTCGTAATTGGATTTCTTGCCCTGAAGAACCATGCAGAGACGTTCGAATCCCATACCCGTATCAACATGCCTGGCGGGCAGCTGCTGAAGCGAACCGTCGCCAAGGCGGTTGAACTGGATAAAGACCAGGTTCCAGATCTCAATAACCTGCGGATGTCCTGTATTGACCAGGGTACTGCCCGGAACCAGGGCTCTTTCGGCGTCATCCCTGATATCAGCATGGATCTCGGAACAGGGCCCGCACGGACCCGTGTCACCCATCTCCCAGAAATTGTCCTTCCGCGAACCCATCAGGATCCGCTCTTCCGGAACCAACTCCTTCCAGCAGTCATACGATTCCCTGTCGATCTCCAGCCCCTGCTGTGCATCGCCTTCGAATACCGTGACGTAGAGCCTGCCGGGATCGATCCCGTAAACCGATGTCAGCAATTCCCACCCCCACCGGATGGCCTCCTGCTTGAAATAATCCCCGAACGACCAGTTGCCGAGCATTTCGAACATCGTGTGGTGGTAAGTGTCGTGCCCCACCTCCTCGAGATCGTTATGCTTGCCCGAAACCCTCAGGCATTTCTGCGTGTCGGCTACCCTCTTCGAATCCGGATCGTGATGGCCCAGAAAAATATCCTTGAACTGGTTCATACCAGCATTGGTGAACATGAGCGTTGGATCGTTCCTGACGACCATCGGGGCGGAAGGAACAATGGTATGGCCCTTGCTATTGAAGAAATCCAGAAAGGTTTGCCGTATTGTTGAAGAATTCATCTATCTTATTAATTAACAAATGATTAACAAACTTTGACAAATTTTAAAACGGGAAAATCCCGGCAAAGTTAATTATTTACTTAATTTTGTACCAGTTAGCTCATCTGTTTCGAACAGTTCTATATTTATCTGTGAATGAGCAAGGTAAAGTACCGTTTCAATAAAAAATCTTTAACCTTCGACAGGGTTCAGACCACCTTCAGGAAGCGTCTGCTCTATTTCTTCACCCACCTCTCCACCGGGCTGGTCTTCGCCGCGGTGGTGCTGGTGCTGGCTTATAACTTCATCGATTCACCCAAGGAAAAAGCCCAGAAGAGAGAGATCGAACAGATGATGCTTCAGTACCGGATCCTGAACGACCAGCTCGACCGGGTCATACGGATCGTAAAGGATCTGCAGGATCGCGATGATAATATCTACCGGGTGATATTCGAGGCCGAACCGATTCCCTCCCAGATACGTGAAGCCGGGATCGGCGGGATCGACCGGTATGAAAAGCTGAGGGGTTACAATAATTCGGAAATCCTGGTCGAGACATCGAAGAAGCTCGACAAGATCCTGGGGCAGCTGTACGTTCAGTCGAAGTCTTTCGACGATGTATTCAACCTGGCAAAGAACAAGGAAGAGATGCTGGCGAGCATACCCGCCATTCAGCCCGTGAACAACAAGGATCTTCGCCGTCTTGCCTCTCACTTCGGAATGCGTACGGATCCCTTTTACAAGGTGAGAAAGTTCCACGAGGGGATCGACTTCAGCGCCCCTACCGGAACTGAGGTCTATGCTACCGGTAACGGAACGGTGATCATCTCCGGCAGAAACCAGGAGGGAGGATACGGAAATCAGATCGTCATCGACCACGGTTACACCTATACCACGCGTTATGCGCATCTGTCAAAAATGCTCGTGAGGCCTGGCCAGAAAGTACGAAGGGGTCAGCTCATCGGGTATATCGGGAATACGGGGAAATCCACCTCCCCGCATCTTCATTATGAGGTACGAAAGAATGGCATTGCGCTGAATCCCATCTATTTCTTTTTCAATGACCTGACACCGGAACAGTTCGAACTCATGCTGGCCCAGTCGCAACAGCCATCGCAAACGATGGATTAATGTCCTTTTATGAGTTTCCGTGAACCAACAACCCAGAAAATCTATTACAGCATCGGTGAAGTGGCCGCACTTTTTGGCGTCAAACCCTCCCTGATACGATTCTGGGAGAGTGAGTTCGACATTATTTGCCCGAAAAAGAACAAAAAGGGAAACCACATCTACACACAGGAAGATATCGGGAACCTCCGGATCATCTATCATCTGGTCAAGGAGCGCGGATACACCCTGGAGGGAGCCCGGCTAAAACTGCGCAACAATCCCGGTGAAACTGCCCGGAACCTGGAGGTCACAGAGGCTCTCCGTAAGGTGAAGGACTTTTTGCTGGAACTAAAGGCACAACTTTGATCCGGGTGAAAAAAAACTCCCCCAGCGACTCCTTCTTCCATAGGGTATATGCAGTCGTGAAAATGATACCTTACGGCAGGGTCTCCTCTTACCGGGCCATAGCCTCCTTCCTGGGCAGTTCCGGATCAGCCAGAATGGTAGGTTGGGCATTGAATGCATCACATACCGCAGGGAGTGAGATCCCCGCGCACAGGGTGGTCAACCGGAACGACTTGCTTTCCGGGAAGCATCATTTCGGAGGACCGGTGGTCATGCAGCAACTACTGGAAAGCGAAGGGATCAGGGTTGAGGGCGACAGGGTGGAAGATTTCGAACGCATTTTCTGGGATCCCGGGAAAGAGTTAAGCATGCCCTGACGATATGAAAATTTACCGCAGACGTTTTCTTGCAATCCTCACCCCTGTACTGATCGTGCTCATTACGATGGAGGTGTCTCCATTTCTGGTATTCCCTCTCTTTTTCGGCAATGCTTTCTCTCCCTCCGGACTACGGGAAGAGGTCATGAAACCGGGCAATGCCAGGGAAGAGACTGTTTCGCCGCAGGAGACGGATACTGCTGAATTCTTCCGGAATGCAATACATCCTTACCTGGGATTTACCTCCACCCCCGTTAATGACTATAACCGGTACGGTTTTCTTGGCCATGACCCGATGACGACCCGGAGCGGGAAAACAGTCAATATCTGCATCACCGGAGGATCAGTGGCGAAAGGATTGTACACCGGAGCAGGGCAATATCTTAAAGAGAGGCTGCAAGCGCATCCCGCCTTCAGGAATAAAACACTGAATATTGTCCTGCTGGCGCTGGGTGGTTATAAGCAACCCCAGCAGCTGCTGGCCCTTGCCTGGTTTCTTGCCCTCGGGGCTGAATATGACGTGGTGATCAACCTTGACGGATTCAATGAGATCGTGCTCCCCTATGCCGATAACCTTCCTTTCTCCGTGAATCCCAGCTATCCGAGAAACTGGAACCTATATGCCCGGAGAACCCTTGACCCGGAGATGCAGATGCTGCTGGCACGGCAAACGGAATGGCGAACCGCAGGAGAGGAGAACAGGATGCTGGTAAGCAGGATTCCCTGGAGGTATAGCAATTTCCTGCTGATGATCTGGAAGTTCCGCGACAATGCCATCCGGAACAGAATTGCACTGCTGGAGGAGGCGATGAGGGTGCAGCTTAAGCATGATGAACGCAGTTTCCGGACCACCGGTGTCTTTGAGCCGGTAACCGATACCATTGACTTTTTCCGCGCACAGGCTGCCTCCTGGGCCAGGGCTTCCCTCCAGATGAATGCACTTTGCCGCCATGCAGGTACCTTATATTTTCATTTTCTTCAACCCAATCAGTATGTGACAGGATCAAAACCGCTCACCGATAAGGAGATGGCAGAAGCTTATGAGGAAGGACCCTATGATTACCGGATTGCAGTCGAAAAAGGTTACAGGTTCCTGATCAGCGAAGGCCGGGATTTGCGCAGACTTGGCGTGCGGTTTACCGACCTTACCGGAATGTTCAGCCGGGAAAAACGTACCGTATATAATGATAAATGTTGTCATTTCAACGATCTGGGTTACCGTATGATCTGCGACATTATTGCGGGGGAGGTCATACGTAGCATAAATCAGAAATAGAAAAAAGAAAAACAATAAAAACATAATCATGGGCAAGATTACGAAAGAACAGGTTGAAAAGGCGCTCTCGACCGTGATGGATCCGGACCTGAAACGCGACCTGATCACCCTGAAGATGATTGACGACATCAGGATTGATGGCAACAGGATCAGTTTTAAAATAGTGCTGACCACGCCTGCGTGTCCGCTGAAGAATGAGATCAGGCAGTCGTGTATCGATGCCATCCATACCCTGGTGGATCCGGGTGCAACGGTTGAACCGGAGATGACCTCGAAGGTTACATCACACCGGAAAGAGCATGAGGAGATCCTGGGAGATGTAAAGAACATTATTGCCGTGGGATCGGGGAAGGGAGGCGTGGGTAAATCGATGGTGGCGGTCAACCTGGCTGTAGCCCTTGCCAAAACCGGTGCACGGGTTGGGATTATCGATGCCGACATTTACGGCCCCTCCATTCCGATGATGTTCGGGCTGCTTGACGAGCGCCCCGACGGATATGAGAAAGAGGGAAAAATGGTGGTGGTGCCGTTTGAGAAATTCGGACTGAAGCTGATCTCCATAGGATTTTTTGTCGACCAGTCGAAAGCGCTCATCTGGCGTGGCCCGATGGCATCCAACGCCCTGAAGCAGTTGTTTACCGATGTGGAATGGGGTGAGCTGGATTATCTGGTCATCGACCTGCCTCCTGGAACAGGCGATATTCCGCTGACCCTGGTGCAAAGCTTCCCCCTTACGGGGGCTGTCATCGTGAGTACCCCGCAGGAACTGGCCCTGGCCGATGTCAGAAAGGCCGCAAACATGTTCAGCAACGAACAAATAAGAATCCCGTTACTGGGAATTGTGGAAAACATGTCGTGGTTTGTTCCCGAAGATGATCCGTCGAAAAAATACTTCATCTTCGGTAAAGAGGGATGTCGTAAATTTGCAGCCGAACTGAATATACCCCTCCTCGGTCAGATACCCGTGGTTCCTTCAATTTCTGAGTCGGGCGACAAAGGAATCCCGGAGGCGGCGAGTGAAAAGTCACCGGTGGGAGAGGCGTTCAGGGAACTTGCAGGAAATGTCGCCCGGCAGATCGCGATTACCAATGCAGTAAAATCAGTATTTGAAAAGAACTGATATGGAAGAGAACAGAACAGAACTTGAGAAAAAGGTAAAAAACGTCCTTGAACAGATACGTCCCTACCTCCAGTCGGATGGGGGAGATGTTGATTTTGTGGAACTGACGGATGACAACGTGGTCAATATCCGGCTCACCGGTATGTGCGGAGGCTGTCCCCACAGCCAGATCACGCTCAAGCAGGGGATTGAGGCCGCCATGGTCAGGGCTCTTCCCGAGATCCGTTCCGTGGAATCAGTCTGAAGGAGGGATCCCCACCACGGGCATACGTCTTCCGCTCCCGAATGCTTTCGGTGAGATGCGCAGGATCGGTGGCGCCTGCTGTCGTTTCCATTCGCTGGTATTGACCATTTGCAGTACCTGCCTGACAACCGGTTCGTCGAAACCATCCTTCAGCAGGGCGCTTAATCCCTTCCGCTGTTCGATATAACCGCACAGGATGCGGTCGAGCAGCTCGTACTCAGGCAGCGAGTCGGTATCCTTCTGTCCGGGTTTCAGTTCAGCCGAAGGTGGCTTGTCGATGCTATGCTGCGGTATGATCTCAGCATCCCTGTTGATATAGTT
>CAYWHQ010000104.1:0-8411 GCA_964457665.1 uncultured Prolixibacteraceae bacterium
CATACGAACATGAGTGGGTCAACGGGTTAACCAATACCCTTTTCTTCACCCATCGCCAGGTATATCCTCTCGGCTCCACCGAGTTCATCATCTTTCCCGATACACGGATGGATCCTGTCTATCTTAACTCCATCTATACTTCGGAGGTCCGCCTGGATACCCGGATAGCTTTCAGGGAAAGATTTATAAGCGGTGAATTCTACCGTTACACACTCAGCTCCAGTTATCCCATTATCCTGCTAAGCTATTCCTACGGTATTCCCGGGCTCTTCCGCAGCGATTACGAATATCATAAACTTACGCTCAACCTGAAACAATGGTTCAACTTTTCCACCATCGGCTGGTCAAAATATATCATAGAAGCCGGTAAGATCTGGGGAAGGCTCCCTTATCCGCTGCTCAAGCTGCACGAGGGGAACCAGACTTTCCTGTTCGATGAATTTGCTTCCAATCTGATGAATTATTATGAGTTTGCCAGCGACCTGTATATCAGCGCCTATTATACCCACCACTTCGACGGACTGGTATTCAACCGGATCCCGCTCCTCCGCAAGCTCAAATGGAGGGAGGTGGTTTACCTGCGCGGAGTTTTCGGCACCCTGCAGGAAAAGAACGAAACATACTCCGTCTTTCCCGGACAGCTTAGGTCGTTTGGCAACAAACCCTATTGGGAAGCTGGTGCCGGGATCGAGAATATTTTCAGGATTTTCAGGGTGGATGCCATCTGGAGAATGAGTCACCTTGACGATTTCAAGAATAAAAACGTGGCTAAATTCGGCCTATTTCTTTCCATGAACTTTACTTTTTAATCCCTATTTTTGCTGTATGGAAGACCGCCAGCTTGTACTACGCACCGAACAGATCGTGAAAAAGTACCGCAAACGTACTGTGGTAAACCAGGTCTCCATCCGGGTAAAACAGGGGGAGATAGTAGGGTTGCTCGGGCCGAACGGCGCCGGGAAGACCACCTCCTTTTATATCATCGTCGGACTCATCAAACCTTTTTCGGGGGAGGTCTTTCTCGACGATAAGAATATCACCAGAGAGCCAATGTATAAAAGGGCGCAGCGGGGCATCAGCTACCTGCCACAGGAGGCGTCGGTTTTCAGAAAGCTCAGCGTGGAGGACAATATCAGATCAATTCTGGAATTCACCCCCCTGAGCAGGGAACAACAGAAAGAGAGACTGGAAACGCTGCTGGATGAATTCGGATTACAGCATGTAAGAAAAAGTATGGGTATTACCCTTTCAGGCGGAGAGCGGCGCAGGACGGAGATTGCAAGATCGCTGGCCGTAGATCCGAAATTCATCCTTCTGGATGAACCCTTTGCAGGCATAGATCCCATAGCCGTAGAGGATATCCAGCATATCGTGACAAAACTGAAGACTAAAAACATCGGGGTGCTCATTACCGATCATAACGTACATGAGACCCTCTCCATAACTGATCGTTCCTACCTTCTTTTCGAAGGCTCCATCCTCCGCTCCGGAACCAGCGAAGAACTGGCTATGGATGAGCATGTAAGAAAGGTATATCTCGGGCAGAATTTTGAGCTGCGTTAGAACCGCTGGCAATTCTCCCTATCGTATCTGGCTTATGCGGTTTTACCCTGAATCCCCAGGGACATGATAATATAGAGCAGGATGACAAGCGGCAGACCCGACAATGAAAAAACGAAGATCAGGAGGGCGGAGCCGATCAGAAACAAATACTGCAGCCTGTTTTCCATCCAACCGGCAGTACGGAACTTCAGGGCAAACATCCGGTAATCGGAGATCATCAGATAGGAAAAAAATACGGCCAGAATTGCCAGCACCTTGTTCATGGAGAGCAATTCTGGCAGGAAATCAAACGGCAAAAGGGTATAAAATCTGTCGGAAAGAAAAATTACCAGGGTAACCGAAGCAAAAAAAATTGCAGAGGCCGGAGTAGGGAGTCCGCTGAAGGAGTCGTGCTGACTCGGATCGACATTGAACTTGGCCAGCCGGAGCGCGGCACACAGCGGCAGAAGCAGCCCGAAATAGGGTGTAATGGCATACCGGTCGAGAATATTACAGCTTCCCTCGCAGTTTACGGAGAGCATATTAAAAACAATGATACCGGGAGCGACCCCGAACGATACAACATCTGCCAGGGAATCCAGTTGCCGGCCGAACTCCGAGCCTGCTTCAAGCAATCTGGCAAGCGATCCATCAAGAAAATCGAACACCGTTGCCAGCAGAATGAAAAGGGCGGCAGTGACCAGATCCCCTTCCATGGTGCGGGTGATGGAAACAAGGCCGCAGGTGAGATTCAATGCTGTGATGGTATTGGGAATGTAATACCTGATCTTCATATTGGTGGCTTTTAATATGCAAAAGTACAGTTTTTACCCTGCGATTTTATACTTTTGCCCTTCTACATTTAACCTATGAGAAAAATTTCACGACTGTTGTTCCTCCTGGTTTTTGCGGTGCTGCCAATCATGACAAAGGCTCAGTTCGAGGTTTCAGGGGAGTTCCGGCCCCGGCTTGAATATCGGGATGGTTACCGTCAACTCAGGGATTCCACGCTCAACCCTTATGCAACCATTCTTGGCCGTGCCCGGATCATTTTTGATTACAAAAATGAAAAGTTTACCACACGGTTCACCCTGCAACAGGCGTTTGTTTACGGGGAAAACAATTTCTCTTCTGATACCATCACCCGTAACACAGTAAATATCTTTGAAGCCTGGTTCCGGTACCATTTTACAAAACAAATCTCCCTGAGCACCGGGCGCATCAACATCGGATATGATGACAACCGTATCCTCGGATCCATCAACTGGAGGCAGTGGGGATCATCCCACGACCTGGTGCTTCTTCAGTGGCAATCCCCTGGTGTCCAGTACAGGGGTGATTTCGGCTTTGCCATCAACAACAATGCCCCGGCCTCCTCTTTTCTCTCCTCATACTCCCAGAAGTTTTATAAGTATATGGCCTACCTGTGGGAACAGAAGAAATTTTTCGGGGACAAGCTCACTCTCTCCCTGATGGCAATGATGGAGGCCAATCAGAAACAACCTGTGACGACAAAGTGGAACTCCCTTTCATCGTTTGATACCATTCCGGTGTACAACACTTCCGACTCGTTGATCGGATATACCACGGTACCAGTATATACCTCCGGAACCACAAGGGAGACATTCCCGAACACCCTGTATGCACGTGTCACGGCTGGAGGGAATCTCTGGATTGACCTCAAACGCATCAAACTCTTCTTCAGCGGTTATTACCAGTTCGGCCATATTGCCGACGGACGGAAAACCTCTGCCTGGCTGGCAAGCGGCAAGATCTCATGGAACGTGGTCAATCCATTTACCCTTACCCTCGGAGCCGACCTCCTGAGCGGAAATAATTACTCCGACACAGAAGGCCAGAAGATCCGCAAAACAGGATTTACCACCCCATATATCTCTGCACATGCGTTTTACGGATACATGGATATGTTCGCCATCGCAGCGCTGACCGGCAACCACGCCGGGCTAAACAACCTATACGGCCGGGCCAGCCTTACGCTTAAGGAGAAAACCACGCTCGAACTGACCTGGCATTGGTTCGGACTCGGGTACGGATACCTTCCGGCCAAAGTCTCCAAACCCGGAGACCTTCCTTACCAGCAGGTTTCCAGGGATCTCGGCTCGGAAATCGACCTGATGGTTACCTATAAACCCATTCCCCGCCTGGATATCAATGCAGCCTATTGCTTTTTCCTGCCAACATCCACCATGGAGATTTTCAACGGAATAACTCCGGGTACGGCCAGATTCACTCAGTTTGCCTATCTGATGGTAACCTATAAACCATCCTTCTTTACCTCATCAAAGTAACGTTACTGATTCCGGTTATACATATAAATGACTACGACTATCCGCTCCCGCCGGAGAGGATCGCGCAGTTTCCCCTTGAAAAACGTGAAAACTCCAGGCTTCTGGTTTGGAAGAGCGGCTATATCCATGATACGGTTTTTCATCAGATCGCCGATCATCTTCCGCCGGAGAACCGGCTGGTTTTCAACGACACTAAAGTGATACGGGCCAGGTTGTTATTTCACAAACCGACAGGGGCAGTGACCGAGATATTCTGTCTGGAACCCATCCTGCCCGCCGACCGTCTACCCGATGCTCTGGCCGTCACGGGTGGATGCACCTGGAAATGCCTGATAGGTAAAGGGCGCCGGTGGAAAGATACCCCGCTGGAAATGATGGTGCACGTGGAGGGAGATCCGGTTCGCTTGCAGGCATCAAGAGGAGCTGATGCCGGCGACGGTTGCAGTCTCGTTCACTTTAAATGGGAGCCGGCCGGCAAAACATTCCTTTCAGTCCTCGAACATGCAGGCGCTGTGCCCCTGCCTCCCTATATCACCCGCGACGCCTTGCCGGCCGACAGCGGACGCTACCAAACCGTATACGCCGAAAAGGAGGGGTCTGTAGCAGCGCCGACCGCGGGGCTCCATTTCACCCCCGGCCTCCTGAAACAATTACGCCAAAGATCCTTTTATACCGAAACCATCACGCTTCACGTAGGACTCGGTACCTTTCGCCCTGTCACAGTCCTTGCGGCAGCGGACCATCTGATGCATGAAGAGCGATTCAGTATACAACAGCCTGTGATCCGGTTACTGATGAATCCGGGAAGAAATACCCTTACCGCAGTGGGCACCACCACGGTGCGGACAATGGAGAGCCTGTATTGGCTTGGCGTCAGGCTCATCGTGGAAAACATATCCCCTGAATCCGAACTGACCCAGTGGTATCCTTACAAAGCCGCACCGGAAATACCGGCAGAAGAGGCCATCGGAGCCCTAGACAAATGGATGAGCCGTCATCACACCTCCTCCATCCATGGAAAAACAAGAATCATGATCGTTCCGGGCTACAGGTTCCGGCTTACAGATGCGATGGTCACAAACTTTCACCAACCTAAAAGCACCCTTCTGCTCCTTGTATCGGCGTTTGCCGGAAACGACTGGCGCAAGGTATACGATCATGCGCTCTCATCCGGATATCGTTTTCTGAGCTATGGCGATGCATGTCTCTTTCTGAAGGATTCGGTATAACAATTTTGAATGAATCAACATTTGTTGTACATTTGTGATAAAATATCCGTACATCATGATGCTGCAGAATATCCCCCTGTTTCTTGGCCTTGGCACAACCGAGATTATTCTCATTGCCCTGGTGGTACTGCTTCTCTTTGGCGGTCGTAAAATACCGGAACTTATGAAAGGAATCGGAAAAGGGGTCAAGAGTTTCAAGGACGGTGTAAAGGGTGTGGAAGAGGATCTGAAGGACACTGATGAACCGGAAAAGAAATAATCTTTAACCGTTTACTCCTTTTCAGCAGGGCACCCCGTCGGGCTTTATTCTTCCTTACAACCTGCCATTTTTAGGAAATAATATTTTCTTCATGTTTTCGTTTGAAAAAATATATCTATATTTGTCGATGTAAACATATCTTCCATACAGCTTTTTTATGAAAAAATTATTGATCCTTGGTGCCGGCACAGGCGGTACCATAATGGCAAATAAAATGCGGAAGCTGCTGGAAAGGGACGAGTGGGAGATCACGATCGTCGACCAGCACAAGACACACTACTACCAGCCGGGCTTCCTGTTCATCCCTTTTGGGATGTACGGCCGGCAGGACGTTATCAAACCAAAGACCTCCTTCTTCCCGGTGGGCGTCAACGCAATTTTTCAGTCAATCGACCGTATCGATGCGGAAAATAACCAGGTATTCCTGGCCGACGGGATGGTCCTTAAGTATGATTTTCTGATCATTGCCACCGGAACGCGTACCGTGCCGGAGGATACGCCTGGTATGACCGGTCCTCTTTGGTACAAGGAGATTTTCGATTTCTACACCATTGAAGGGGCTACTGCACTTGCCGGATTCTTTAAAACCTGGCAGGGCGGAAACCTCGTGCTGAACATTGCCGAGATTCCGATCAAATGTCCGGTGGCTCCCCTGGAATTCGTCATGTTCGCCGATGCTTTTTTCGTGGAACGCGGGTTGCGCGACAAGGTGAACATCCAGTATGTCACCCCCATGTCGGGCGCATTTACCAAACCAAGGGCATCAAAAATACTGGGCGATCTCCTTGAAAAGAAAAACATCGGCATTATCCCGGATTTCTATCTGGAAAAAGTCGATCATGAGAAAAAAACACTCGTATCGTATGATGAGCGGGAGATCCCTTTCGATTGCCTCGTGACGGTTCCGGTCCATAAAGGCGATCCGGTGATCGGCAGGAGCGGTTTGGGTGACGAAATGGATTTTGTAAGAGCCGACAAACATACCCTCCGGCAGGCTGAATTCCCCAATATTTTCGTCATCGGTGACGCCGGGAACTTCCCAACCTCCAAGGCAGGTTCGGTGGTCCACTTCCAGGCAGATGTATTGACCGAGAACCTGTTATGCGCCATCGAGAACCGGCCGCTTACCGGTTCCTTCGACGGCCATTCCAACTGTTATATCGAAACCGGCTTTGGAAAAGGCGCCCTGATCGATTTCAACTACGATACAGAACCACTGCCCGGCTCCTTCCCTTTTCCTGGCATAGGCCCCTTCGGGCTCCTCAAGGAGACGCGTACCAACCATTACGGAAAGCTGATGTTCCGTTGGATCTACTGGCATATTCTGCTCAAAGGTAAGGAGATGCCCATTGATTCGAAAATGACCATGGCAGGTAAAAAGATGTAAACCCACCGGATCATGGAAACGAATTCAATGCAGCAGCAGATCAATGCCCTTGACCAGAAACTGGATCTTGTACTGGAGTATATAACCACGCAACAGCAGAAGCGGGAGGCACTGGATGACCTGATGGACGACCTCAGCATCGTCGCCCGGGATGCCTTCAGCAATAGCGTGGTCATGCTCGACAAGGCCCAGGTAGAACTCGATAACTGCGGTATCAGCTGTCTGATCATCAAGATACTGCAGAATCTTCAAACCTTTCATGAAATGCTCGAAATGATGGAGAGTGCCCGGGATTTTATGAAAGATCTCTCTCCTGTTCTTCATCAGATCGGTCTGGATGCCGTCCATAAGATGAATGAACTGGATCAGAAGGGATACTTCGAATACTTGCGTGAAACCGGAAGGCTTGCCGACACATGGGTAGCATCCTTCCCCGCTTCTGACATGGCAAAACTCAGGGAGAACATCCCCCTGCTGGCATCCACCCTCCGGAATCTTACCGATCCTGCATTGCTGCAAGGATTGAACAGGATAGTCGCGGCAATGCAAGAGGTGAAAATGGATGAGAAGACTGATCATCGGTCGTGGTGGAGCCTGATTAAAGAGATGAACAGTAAAGAATTCAGGAAAACCCTCTCCTATTCCCTCCGTTTGATCAAAACCATCAATAACTCCTAATTTCATTTAAAACAATCAATATGGCACAGAAAACCTATGCAGGAATCAACGTCGAGGTAACCGAAGAGGGTTACCTGACCAATCCCTCTCAGTGGACCAGAGAGATCGCGAAGGAGATCGCGAAAGAGGAAAATCTTGAACTTACCGATAAGCATTTTGCCGTGCTGGAGTTCATCCGTGACCGGCAAATCAAAGGTGAAAACCTGACCATCCGGTCGGTAGGCAATTCGGGACTGACAGACATCAAGGGCTTCTACCAGCTCTTTCCGGGCGCGCCCATGAAGAAAGCCGCACGGATCGCCGGAATACCCAAACCAGCTTCATGTGTTTAATACCTGATGTTTATGGCAAAAGAGGAATATCCGCTGAAAAAAGTCTGCATCATATGCGCCAAAGGGACTTTGGAAGATGTATATGCAGCCCTGGTCATGAGCAATGGAGCCGTGATGGAGGGCATCGAAACCAAGGTATTTTTTACATTCTTCGGTCTGGATGCCATCACGAAAAAGACTATGAACAGCCTGAAGACGGGTACCGTTGGCAATCCAGCCATGAGAATGCCAGGTGGTCTTCCCTTCCCGACCCTGATGGGAATTTTACCGGGAGTGGAAGCCGGCGTTTCAGCTATGATGAGATCCCAGATGGAAAAGCTCGATATACCACCAGTCAGTGAATTTCTGGAGATGATCGAAGCAGGCGGGGGAGAGATATATGCATGCAAACTCGCCATGGACATGTTCAAGCTCGAAAAAAAGGATCTGTGGGATGGGGTGAAGGATGTACTGACCGTTGGCCAGTTTTATGAAATGTGCGGCGGACAGCAAACCCAGATAATCTTTACCTGACTTTTCCGCCTGTCTGAACACTATCCGGCCGTAACAGCCGTACTATCCGGTACGGCTGATCCGCTGCAGCTTCTCCATGTCGAGTATCTGAATCTTCCTGTCGTCGAGGGCGATGACTTTATCTTCTTTGAGTTTGAAAAGAACCCGGGTGGCGCTTTCTCT
>CAYWHQ010000105.1:0-8351 GCA_964457665.1 uncultured Prolixibacteraceae bacterium
TACCCGTCGCAGCATGGGCATCTTTTCCGCGTTGCTGTCGCCCTCCCCGCCGGCTTTAACCATGCAGAAAATCTTCCCATGGGTTGTAATATCCAGGTGCGGGCCGGCTGCGAAAAAAAAGCCTTCATTAGTGACCACTTTGAACATCAGCGGAATCTGTATGTAGTTGACGCGCATTTTCATCCGCATAAAAAAATCGAATCGTTCCTGTTGCGAACCGTAATACTCCTGGTACAACATATACCCGTCGCCGGAGTAACACTGTCCTTTGTTTACATAGGCTACCTCGGTATATAATCTCAGGTTTTTCGTGAAGCAGTACTCCATCAGGAAAGCAAACGACATGGAGAACCTTGGTTTGGCGCTGAAATCCACAAAAATGGCATCCCCTTTCAGTTCATTTTCCACATCCTGGATGTATTCATCACGGGCGCCGCCCCACCAGGCGCCGGTCAGACCAAATGAAAGTCCGGCAAAGAGTTTGTTTTTATATCCGTCCTTCACAGGCTTGCTGACATAGGTAGTCCGGCTTGTTTGTGCGATCACTTCCCGGCTGAAAGCCGATAATATGATGATCACAAAGATTGTTTTAACGATTGTTTTCATCTGTGCTGCGTTTTGCAGTATAGATGAAAACTGAAGGAGTTTCCGGAGAAAAAAAAGAGGATTTCTCTGATTTTTTTTCCTCTTTAAGAAAAGGCCATAGGGGGATAACTCCAGCGCATCATTTTTGGCGGCCAGGAGCACAGGGAGCTCTACCGCAGGCACCGCCGGGCGAAGGCCCAGAGGATGTCGAGGGTTTCGGCGGGCGCTTCGAGGTAGCCCATATGGGCGATCTGGTTCAGAAACAGTACTTCGGCGTGAACCGGTAGGGTGATATGCTCCCACATACGTTCGATGGGAGCGCGGGGATCTTTTCCTCCGATAATAAACAGGGCTGGGATCTGCAGTTGTTTCAGGAATTCCGTCATATCCTCACGGATCTTCATCCCTTCCAGGGCGGCGATGATACCTTCCGGCGCCATTCCTGAAGCTCTCTTTACCATCTTACTGATCTGCTTCCTGAGCGGATCATGGAACTGGGGCGCGAAGAGGGAGGGGATGAACTGCGCAACGAACTCGAATTTGTTCTGCCGGACCAGTTCGATGGTCCGGTCGCGGTTCCGTGCAGCCTCCGGGGTGTCGGCAAAGGCATGGCTGTGAAATAGACAGAGCCCCCTCACCAGCTCCGGGTACTTCTTCGCGAAGGCCAGCGAAACGAATCCGCCCATCGAATGGCCCACCAGCAGGAACGGCTTAACCCTGATCTTTCCCAGAACCGTATGAACAGCTTCGGCCATCAAATCCATCGTATGTACCCCGGCAACGCAATCGCTCTTTCCATGGCCCGGGAGGTCGATGGTGACGACCCGGAACCGCTTTTTCATCAGCTCCGCGAAGGGTTTCCAGATCTCCGAACTTTCGGTGAATCCGTGCAGGAAGACGATGGTTTTTCCTTTTCCGCTGTCGGAAAAATGAATCTTTTTTTCCTGGAATACGATTGAAGGCATAGTGAATCAATTTACAAGGTACGATTTACGATGTACGAATCAATGAATAATCATAACCATTTTCATTGTTTAGGAATTAACACCGAAGACAAGCAAACCGGATCAATATGTCAAAGGGTCGATGAAATTTCACTCAGTCACTCAGTCACTCAGCGCCAGGCCTTCGCAACGCTTCGGCCTGCAAAGCCTGAGCCCTGTGCCCTGAGCCCTGAGCCCTGTGCCCTGAGCCCTGAGCCCTATCCCCCGTGCCCTATCAACTCCTCAATCTCCTTAACGCTCTTCGGTATGGGTTTGCCGAGTACGCGGGCGCCGCCTTCGGTGACCAGGATGTCGTCCTCGATGCGGATGCCGCCGAAGTCGCGGTAGGTCTCCACCTTATCGTAGTTGATGAAGGCGGTAAGTTTGTTTTCGGCCTTCCAGAGGTCGATGAGTTCGGGGATGAAGTAGATGCCGGGTTCGATGGTCATAACGAAGCCGGGTTGCAGTTTACGTCCGAAGCGCAGGAAGGCAAGGCCGAACTCCTTGCTCCGGACCGTCTCTTCGTCATATCCCACGTAATTTTCGCCCATTCCCTCGAGATCGTGGACATCCAGTCCGAGAGGATGGCCCAGACCGTGGGGGAAAAACAATGTATGGGCTCCGGCAGCGGCAGCTTCGGCAGCGTCGCCCTTCATGATGCCCAGATTGATCAGCCCTTTGGCGATCTCGCGTGCGGCAAGCAGGTGGATCTCCCGGAAAGGAACCCCGGGCTTCACGGCTTCGATGGCGGCCATGTTGGCGGCGAGCACCACTTCGTAGATCTCTTTCTGACGCGGGTTGAATTTTCCCCCGACGGGAACCGTCCGGGTGATGTCGCTGGCGTAGTGCAGTTCGTTCTCGCAGCCGGCGTCGATCACCAGCATCCTCCCCTCTTTCAGAACATTGCCGTGGTAATGGTTGTGGAGAGTCTGGCCGTTGATGGTGAGGATCACCGGGAAGGAGACGGACCCGCAGTGCGAGAGGGCAATGCCTTCGATGGCTCCGGCAATTTCGCGTTCGACCACCCCGGGTTTCGCCATCTTCATCGCCGTGGTATGCATCAGCCAGGCCACATCCACCATCTTCGAGATCTCGTTCACCTCGTCGGCCGACTTAATCATCCGGAGTTTAACCACCGCCTTTATCAGCTCCACCGAAGCGCCGGACTTCAGCTCCTGGTGCGGGATGCCAAGCAGATCGCAGAGCTGCAGTTTGGTTTCGCCGCGGTAAGGGGGCAGATAGTGTACTTTCCGGCCCATGGCCAGGGCCTGGCTGATCACCCCCGGCAGGTCACTCATCGGGGCAGTGAAGGTCACCCCCACGCGGGCGGCCTGATCCTTCACGGTGGGTTGCTTCCCCATCCAGATGATGTCGTCGATATCCACATCGTTGCCGAAGATCCGGTCGGCGCCTTCGTCGAGGTCGATCACCCCCGCAAAGTCGGGATGATCCAGTCCGAAAAAGTAGGAAAAGGTGCTGTCCTGGCGAAACGAATAGGTGTTTGCGGGATAATTGAATGAAACTTCCTTATTACCCGGCAGGAGAATCAATCCGTGGGGTACCATGCCGCGCAGCTTTTCCCGGCGGGCTGTGTAAATCTCTGGAGCGAACATAATTTAGACTGTTTTGAAATAGTTAAAATTGATCCCTTACTTCCGTTATATTGAAAAAATAGTTTTTATTTTTGAAACACAGGAACAAATTTATTAAAAGCTGGCTATGAACGGATCATTTTTACGATTTTCATCCATCACCCGAAAAATATGGATGTCTCTGCTGGGCATCTTTCTGATGGTTTTCCTGGTAGTGCATATGGGTATCAATCTCTGCCTGCTGCGCGACGACGGTGGCCGGTGGTTCAACGACGCCGCCCATTTCATGGGAACAAATTACGTGATCAAGGTTTTTGAGATCATTCTCTTTACCGGGTTCATCCTGCACGTTATCCTGGGGATCATTCTTCAGGTGAAAAACTGGATGTCAAGACCCGTCAGATATGCTGTCAGCAACAAGAGTTACACCCCGTTCCTCTCCAAATACATGATCTGGACCGGGGGGATCGTGCTGATCTTTCTGGTGATCCACCTGATGAATTTCTATGCCCTGAAGCTTGGCCTTTTTGAAGGGCCGGTCCTTCCGAACGGCGAACCCGACTTTTATGCTCAGGCACAAATCCTTTTCAGGATGCCCGCGTATTCGATCCTTTATATCATTCTGCTCATTGTGCTGGGTTTTCACCTCAACCATGCCTTCCAGTCGGCCTTCCAGACGCTGGGGCTGAACCACCCGACCTACACTCCCTGTATCCGCAGGTTCGGAACGATCTATTCCATCGTCATTCCTTTAGGTTTTATCATCATCCCGGTTTACTTCCTGTTAATTCAATAGCACCATGTCTGAACTGAACGCAAAGATCCCCACGGGTCCGCTCAAGGAGAAATGGACCCATTACAAGAACCACCAGAATCTGGTCAATCCCGCCAACAAGCGCAAGCTCGACGTCATCGTGGTGGGGACCGGACTGGCCGGGGCTTCGGCCGCCGCATCCCTGGGGGAGATGGGATTCAATGTGAAGATATTCTGTTACCAGGACAGTCCGCGACGTGCCCACAGCATTGCCGCGCAGGGCGGGATAAACGCCGCCAAGAATTATCCCAACGACGGTGATAACATCTACCGGCTCTTTTACGACACCATCAAGGGTGGCGACTACCGGGCCCGCGAGGCCAATGTGTACCGTCTTGCCGAGGTGAGCGGTAACATCATCGACCAGTGTGTGGCGCAGGGCGTTCCCTTTGCGCGCGAATACGGCGGCAGCCTGGAGAACCGCTCGTTCGGCGGCGCACAGGTCTCCCGTACCTTTTATGCCCGCGGCCAGACGGGACAGCAGCTTCTGCTGGGCGCTTATAGCGCCCTGAGCCGCCAGATCAAGCTGGGAACCGTCGCGCTGTACAACCGGCATGAGATGATGGACCTTGTAATCGTCGACGGAAAGGCCCGTGGTATCATCGCCCGCGATCTGATCACAGGCAAGCTGGAGCGGTACTTCGGCCATGCCGTGGTGATAGCCACGGGAGGGTATGGCAATGTTTTCTACCTCTCCACCAACGCGATGGGTTCCAATACCAGCGCCTGCTGGCAGGTCATGAAGAAGGGGGCCTACTTTGCCAACCCCTGTTTTACGCAGATCCATCCCACCTGTATCCCGGTGCATGGCGACTACCAGTCGAAGCTTACCCTGATGAGCGAAAGCCTGCGCAACGACGGGCGCATCTGGGTCCCAAAAAAGAAGGAGGATGCTGAGGGGCATCGCCACGGGAAGGTGAAGGCCAACGATATCAAAGAGGAGGACCGCGACTACTTCCTCGAACGCCGCTACCCGGCCTTTGGCAACCTGGTGCCGCGTGATGTGGCCTCCCGGGCCGCGAAGGAGCGATGCGACGCAGGCTTCGGCGTGGGTGAGACCGGCCTGGCCGTTTTCCTCGACTTCAAGGATTCCATCAAACGCCTGGGCAAGGCAGTCATCGAGGAGCGTTACGGAAACCTCTTCCAGATGTACGAAAAGATCGTGGATGAGAATCCCTACGAAAACCCGATGATGATCTACCCGGCCGTGCATTACACCATGGGGGGCACATGGGTCGACTATGAACTGATGACCAGCATCACCGGCCTCTTTGCCGCCGGCGAATGCAACTTCTCCGATCATGGCGCCAACCGGCTTGGCGCGTCTGCCCTCATGCAGGGGCTGGCCGACGGATATTTCGTGCTTCCCTATACCATCCAGAACTACCTGGCAGGTGAAATCAAGGTTACCAGGATGAACACCGGCCTTCCCGAGTTCGAGGCGGCCGAAAAGGCCGTTCAGGCCAGGCTGGAGAAGCTGATGGCCATTAAAGGCACCAAATCGGTGGACCATTTCCACAAGGAGCTGGGCAAAATCATGTGGGAACACGTTGGAATGGGCCGCACAATAAAAGGTCTGGAGGAAGCCATCCAGCTCATCCGCGATCTGAGAAAACAATTCTGGAGCGATGTACGGATCCCGGGAGAACTGAACGGAATGAACACCGAGCTGGAAAAAGCCAACCGGGTAGCCGACTTCCTGGAACTGGGTGAGCTGATGGCCCTGGATGCCAAGGAGCGCAACGAAAGCTGCGGCGGTCATTTCCGGGAGGAGTACCAGACCCCCGAAGGCGAATGCCTGCGCGACGACCAGAACTACCGGTACGTGGCTGCCTGGGAATATGTCTCGGAAGGTGAATTCCGGCTGCACAAAGAGCCGCTGGTTTATGAGGAGATTGAGGTGAAGGCGAGAAATTATAAATAGCCATTAGCCATTAGCCATTAGGGATTGGGTATAAGACATAAGGGAGTGAAAATAATTGAGGGTAAATGAATAAAGGAGAAATCAGGTCGTACAAAGATCTTCTTGTCTGGCAAAAAGGGATTGAATTTGTGAATGAGATTTATTTTCTTACTAAAAAGTTTCCTAAGGAGGAGATTTTTGGTTTAACTTCTCAGATGCGTCGTGCCGCTGTCGCGATTCCTTCTAATATTGCTGAAGGATGGGGGCGCAGTACCACCAAAAACTACATCCAATTCATCAGGATTTCCCGGGGTTCACTGTTCGAAATCGAAACAATGATCCAGATTGCAAAGGATCAGCAATACTTGTCTGATGAACAGAAAACATCTGCCTTATTGAAAACAGAAGAGTTAGGTAAAATGATTAATAAGTTGTTACATAGCCTCGAAAAATATTTGCAAACCGAATGATGAACTGCCATTAGTCAATGTCACTGTTCCCCAGTGGCTGATGCCTGATGGCTAATGCCTGAAAATATGAAACTGACACTGAAAATCTGGAGGCAGAAAGATGCCAGGTCGAACGGAAAGTTTGTTACCTACCCGCTGGATGGGATTTCGCCGAACTGTTCATTCCTGGAGATGCTGGATATCCTGAATGAGCAGCTCATCCTCAGGAACGAGGAGCCGGTGGTGTTTGACCACGACTGCCGGGAGGGGATCTGCGGAATGTGCAGTCTGTACATCAACGGACGTCCGCATGGCCCTGATGATGCAGTTACGGCCTGTCAGCTCCATATGCGGAAATTCAGCGACGGCGACACCATCACCGTGGAACCCTGGCGTGCAAAGCCATTCCCGGTTATCAAGGACCTGATGGTCGACCGTACGGCATTCGACAAGATCATTCAGGAGGGGGGGTATATCTCCGTCAATACCGGTGGCGCGATGGAGGCCAATCATCTGCTGGTTTCAAAACACGATGCCGATCTGGCAATGGATGCGGCGGCCTGCATCGGTTGCGGCGCCTGCGTGGCAGCATGCAAAAATGCCTCAGCCATGCTCTTCGTGTCGGCCAAGGTATCGCACCTGGCTCTTCTTCCGCAGGGAAAGATCGAAGCCAAAGAGCGCGTGAAAAAGATGGTGGCAAAGATGGATGAACTGGGATTCGGGAATTGCACCAACACTTACGCCTGCGAGGCGGAATGCCCGAAACTCATCTCCCGTTCCAACATCGCCCGGCTGAACCGGGAATTCATGTGTGCGAAGGTGAGTTAGCCAATAGCCAATAGGCAATGGGCAATAGGTAAATTTTTATTTTTTCATACCGTCGCCGACGGGCTAGTCCAATCAAAGGTGGTGGTGAATTAGGTCCGGTTGACGGGGAAAAGAAATTTACATTCAATTAAAATAAACAATTTTGTTTGTTTATAATTAACGAATGTTTATTATCTTTGCGGAATCAAATCATGCCGCATGGATCTTTATTCCTTCTCTCAATCACTCGACTCCAATGGCATTGAAATATTTACCCTCAATGATGCCGTCAAGTTAACCGGCCAGACGAAAGAGGTTGTAATCAGCACACTGAGCAGATGGGTGAAACAGGGAAAAGTAATTCGGTTAAAGAAACCGTTTTATTCATTGAAAAGAATTGAAAACAAATTTCTTTTACAAAAGCTATTTCCGGATACCTATATTGGTCTCCATTCAGCGCTCGAATACTATGGTAGTACGACACAGCGGTTTACCAGCCTGGATCTGGTGACAAAAAAAATACTTTACAGTCAGGAAGCAGAGAATGTGACGGTTAATTTTCACAAAGTCCGAAGGAATCTTTTTTTTGGGTACACAAAAGTATTGTTCGGTAATACCAGCGTATTTGTTTCCAACATTGAAAAAACACTGATTGATTGCACCCTTTTTTCATCCAAAGTTTACCTGTCAGAAACCGATTCCTTTATTTCATCCTTCAAAGACAAAATTGATCCGGCATTACTTCAGCTCTATCTTGAAAAAATTCACTCGTCTGTTTTAAATAAAAGGGTTGGATATCTGCTCGGGAGAAATCAGGTCATGATTGATAATCTGTATATGAATGGAAAATATGAACGATTGAATCCATTGCTGAGCGACAACGGGCCTAAAAACAAAAAATGGAAACTGATCATCAATGAGGATTTCTGATTATGGAAAGAGAAGAATTGGTCAAATACAAGGTAAAAACGGGATATAATCTTCAGCAACTGGAACTTGACTATTATCAGCATTTGGTTTTAGAGGGAATTTACCGGGAGTTCAACACTATTTATTTCAAGGGTGGCACTTGTTTGCAAAAGTGTTACGGGATAAAACGATTCTCAGAAGATCTTGATTTCAATTTCTTTGATTTGCAGTCTTCTGAAATCATCTCTTTTGTTGAAGAAATATTTGAAGAAAAAATAACCGGCTACCATGAGACCAGGTTTGGGTTCA
>CAYWHQ010000106.1:0-8323 GCA_964457665.1 uncultured Prolixibacteraceae bacterium
AACTGGGGAACCCTGATATATTTCATCCTGCTTGCCGGGGGGATCATCTTCGGCCTCCGGTACACCAGAAGGAAGATGAGACCGGTATTGAATACCATCCTCCTGGCCTTCACCTTCATCCTCATCGGGTACTCCTCATTTTTCATGCTGGTGATCCGCAGCAATGCCGACACACCGATCGATGAAAACAACCCGGAGAACGCCATGTACCTTCTCTCATACCTGAACCGTGAGCAATATGGCGACTGGCCCCTGCTCAAGGGCCAGTATTACAACGCCCCTGTCATCGACCGTGAGGATGGCAACCCGGTCTATTCCAAGAACACCGGGACCGGGAAATATGAGATCACCGAAAAGAGGGAAAGAACAAAACCGGTTTACGATCCCCGCTTTACGACCATCTTCCCGCGTATGTGGGCAGATATGGAAGCACGGTTCGCCAAAGACTATATCCGGTGGGGCAAGGTCAAAGGCGTCCCAATAGAGGTGGACTACGGCGACCGGCGGGAAACACGCAACAAGCCAACCTTCGGCGAGAACCTGACCTTTTTCTGGAATTACCAGGTGGTACACATGTACTGGCGTTATTTCATGTGGAATTTCGCCGGCAGGCAGAACGACAACCAGGGTTATGGAAGCAAGGTCGACGGAAACTGGAAAACCGGCATCGGGTTTCTTGACCGGATGCGGCTCGGGCCGCAGGACCGGCCCGGGAGCCTGCAAAGCCGTGCCGACAACAGCTTCTTCCTGCTCCCTTTTCTCCTGGGTATTATCGGAATATGGTTCACCTACCGGAAGGATTACCGGGTCAGCCTGATTATCCTCCTGCTGTTCTTTATGACCGGACTTGCCATCGTGCTCTACCTTAACCAGTATTCTCCCCAGCCCCGCGAGCGTGACTACGCCTTTGCCGCATCCTTCTATGCCTTTGCCATCTGGATCGGTCTCGGCATCCTCCAGCTCACCGAATGGCTTGCCAGAATGCTCAATCCACGTCATTCAGCCTTCGTCGCAACCGGTGTGTCCCTGATACTGGTGCCGGGGATCATGGCGGCCCAGGGTTGGGACGACCACGACCGGTCGGGCCGGTACACCGCCCTGGCAGTAGCCAAAAACTACCTGAACAGCTGTGCTCCCAATGCCATTCTGTTTACCAACGGCGACAACGATACCTTTCCGCTATGGTATGCCCAGGAGGTGGAGGGTATCCGAACCGATGTCCGCGTGGTCAACCTGAGTTTGCTTAACACCGAATGGTATATAGACATGATGAAGCGCAAGGCCTATGATTCCGATCCGGTTCCGTTCTCTCTCACGCGCGACAAATACCGTTTCGGCAATCGCGATATCACCTATCTCACGGAGGAACCCCGACTCAAAAATGCCCATATTGACATCCGGGCGCTGTTCGACCTCATCAACCGGGATGAACGCCGGCTCAAGATGAATACCGGCAGTGCAGGCATGGTCGATTATTTCCCCACGAAGAATTTTATGATCACTGTTGATCCGTTGCAGGCTGCCGCGAAGGGTTATGTGCCGGCCGGCCTTGAAGGTCGGATCGATACCATCCGCTGGACCATCAACCGCCAGGCCATCGAGAAGAACAACCTGATGATTCTCGACCTGCTGGCACATAACGACTGGAGACGCCCCATCTATTTCGTGATGACCACCTCCCCCGACACCTACATCGGTCTGGAACCCTGGTTCCACCTGGAGGGACTTGCCTACAGGCTTCTTCCGGTCAGGTCAAATGATACGACCGGCATGACGGGAGAGGTGAACACCAGCGTGATGTACGACAACCTGATGAACCGGTTTACCTTTGGGAATATCAGCGATCCGGGTGTTTACCTCGATGAAAACAACTTCCGGATGGTGATGAACCTGCGGAATCTTTATGGACGTCTGGCTGAGGCGCTCATCAGCGAAGGCAAGATCGATTCGGCGCGCCGGGTCATCGGCCGCTGTATCGAGGAGATGCCCGATTCACGTGCCAGATATGACTTCTTTGTACTTCCGCTGGCGGAATCATACCTGAATACCGGCGATACGGCCAGGGCCGCGGAGATCACAGACCGGCTCCAGCAATACGCCACGGAAGAGCTGCAATACTACTTCTCTTTCCCGGTAAAGGATCTGAAGGATCTTGATTTGCAGATGCAGGAGAGCCTGATCACCCTTCAGCGGGTCATCACCCTGCAGCGGAAGGCAGGTGATGAGGCCAATGCGCTGGAAGCCGAAACGGTCTTCAACCGTTATTACAACGAGTATATAGATAAGGTCTACGAGCCGCGTTGACCATGTATGCGCTGAGGCCTCCCTTCTTTTACCGGATGCTGAGCCCCGGGCATCTCCTCTGCAGTCTTCCGGCCGCCGGAAATACACTCTACGTGACCTTCGACGACGGTCCCGTTCCTGAAGCCACACCGCAGGCGCTCAGTATTCTCGACCACTTCGGGGTGAAAGCCACTTTCTTCTGTGTGGGTCATAATGTAACCAGGCACCCGGACCTCTATCGCCGGCTGCTCGACGGCGGACACCGTACCGGGAACCATACTTTTCACCACCTGAACGGATGGACCACCCCGCCGGGCGCTTACGCGGAGGATGCCGGAAGATGCGCGGAGGTTGTGGACTCCCGGCTCTTCAGACCCCCATACGGGAGGATCACCCCGTCGCAGTTTTTTCTGCTGCGCCGCACGTACCGCATTATCCTTTGGTCGTTGCTTTCGGCCGACTTCGATCCCCGGATCTCTCCTGAAAGGTGTTTGCGGAATTTAACTGAAAACGTCTCTCCCGGCGACATCATCGTGTTCCACGACAGCCCAAGGGCCTCGGATAAGGTGGCTTATGCCCTGCCACGCTTCCTGGAATATTGCCTTGACAAAGGATGGAGGCTTGATCTGTTGTGACCAGGCCCTTCAGGCTTGAGGAGGAATCACATACTCTACCTCCCGGTGGAGGTAGCTCCTGCTCTCCCCGGTCTCAGTCAGGATCAACAACCTGCCAAGGTAGTCGACGCCGGCGATGGTCCCCCTGAACTCCTGTTCTCCTTCCCGGAAAAGGGCGCTCGTGCCGGAGAAAAGAAGGGCCGCGTCATAATCGTGATGCAACCTGTGCTCCCATTCCGGCGTGAGCATCCCCCGGCGGCACTCCAGTTTCTCCAGAAGAAGGAGCAGCTCCTCCTGAAGCGGAAGTTCACGATGTAAAAACTGTTTCAGCGAACCAGGGTTTGGAATCCCGGGATGGAATTCCTTCTGGTTGACGTTGATGCCGATGCCGGCTATGGTTGCCTGGATGGTGCCTCCCATGATCCGGTGTTCGATGAGGATGCCGGCAATCTTCCTGAATCCTGCAAGGATATCGTTGGGCCATTTGATCGCGGCATCGGGAAGATGAAGGCGGAGGTAGTCGAGGGTGCCCAGGGCAATGGCTTTGTTGATCAGGAACTGGCGTTCCGGGGAGAGGTTTTTCGGACGGATGATCAGGCTGAATGTCAGGTTCATTCCGGGTTCGCTCTCCCACCGGTTTTCATGCTGGCCGCGGCCCGCGGTCTGGGCGCCGGCCCAGACTACCGTACCGTCAGGAACATCTCTTCCCTGAAGGAGTGCCGCAGCATAGTTGTTGGTTGAATCCACGCTTTCAAGCCGTATGATCTCTCTTTTATTCATTGATATTTACAGGATTTGCAGATTTTCCGCTGCAAGGTTATGGTTTTTATCAACAAATATTAAAAAAATCTCCTGTAAGGCAATCACCTTTTGGCAGGTTTGAGGATTAAACAGAAAAATTATGCCTGAATACAAGACACACACCGCCATCCGGCATTGGGCGGAGGAGGACCGTCCGCGGGAAAAGCTGCTGCTGCGCGGAAGAAGCAACCTCAGCGATGCCGAACTGCTCGCGATCCTTCTCGGGTCGGGCAACCGTGAATCTTCGGCCGTGGATCTGGCCCGGACACTGCTCTCAAAGTATCACGACAACCTCATTGACCTTGCGCGGGCAGGTTACCACGACCTGATCAGTTTCAAGGGCATCGGTCAGGTAAAGGCGGTCACCATCATTGCCGCGCTGGAACTCGGTCGCCGGCGAAACGAATCGGGGGCGGTGGCCCGCGAAAAGATCGCAAGCTCACAGGATGCCTACCAGGTGTTGCGGACCACCCTTTCCGACCTTCACTACGAAAGTTTCTGGATCATTTTGCTGAACCGCGCCAACAAGGTGCTGAAGAAGTGCATGATCAGCGAAGGCGGCGTCACCGGAACCGTGGTGGATCCCAGGAGGATCTTCAAGATCGCGGTCGACCATCATGCCTGTTCCATCATTCTCGGACATAACCATCCTTCGGGAAACCCTCTTCCGAGCGAATCAGACATCAACCTGAGCAGGAAGCTGAAAGAGGCGGGGCGGCTGCTCGACATCGAGGTGCTCGACCATATTATCGTCGGTGAGGAGAAGTTTTACAGCTTCAGGGATGAAGGGATCATCTGACAGCCGGACTGGTCTGGCTATTTATTGAACCGCTTCCCGAAGGTGAAGCTCACATACAGGGTCAGGAAGAGGTTTTGTTTCGGGTTGTAAGCCATCACAGGAACGGGGATGGGCGAGTAGTCGAGCATGGCGCCCGCCTCCAGGCTGCTGATGCTGCGGTTGCGGGCGCCGTATTCGAACTCGAGGCCGGTTTTGAGATAGGCCCCCGGATAAAAACCGAGCTGGAGGATGCCGGCCAAAAATGATCCGCGGCCATAGATGTTATCGATAAAATGGATCTCAGGATCGTACTTCTCCTCCAGGATCTCAAAATCCCGCTCATTGATGAAATGAATGATGTACAGGTAGGAGGGTTTGGCAAGTCCGACCGAGATGCCGCCGTAACCGATCCAGCTCAGCTGCACCCCTCCCCAGTATGGTTTCCGGTTGAGGATCTGCTGAAATCCGACCCCGCCGCGCAGGAATGAAAGGTAGTTGAGCTTGCCGTATATGAAAGCCCGCGAATCGGTGAAATAGGGATTGATCTGTTTGACCTCTTTCGGGGATTTGTAGGTGGACCATTCGAGCTCCCACATGAATTGCCGGAGGGCTGTGATGTTTTTACCCCTGCGGAACTTCAGTCCCCACCCGTTGGTGTTCAGCTGCGCGCCTATGCTCCACTGCCGCTCCAGCAAAACGTTGTCGGGCAGTGTGTCGGAATCCTCTTCCATCCCGAACTGGGCATGAAGCAGGGGAGGAATGAGGACGAACACCAGAAGGATCAGATACGGGGCCTGCCTGTGCATCACGGATATCTTCATGACAAAAGTAAAATAAAAAAGGGGAGCATGACTCCCCTTTGAATGAAATATCTTTGATGCGGTGCGCTGTCAGCGTCGCTCAATTTGGTATCTTTGCTTCTCGCCGTAGGCGGCACAGCGCTGGCCGGATGCACAGGAGGAGACGATGCCTGCGACGATTACGGCAAGTAACAAAAATATGATCTTTTTCATAGGGTTTGAATATTAGTTAATGCGGCGCAAAGTAACGATTTTTCAGACTAATGAACAAGTAAAATCAAGATTTATTGCGTAAAGTTATTAACGGCGCTACGTTTATAACTGTTTTGACAGGGAATGGCAGAAATCAAACCGGATATAGAAGCAGGTTGGGCAGAGGCGCTTGGCGATGAGTTCGGCAAGAGCTATTTCTCTGAGCTGAAGATGTTTCTGGTTGAAGAGAAAAGTAAATACAGGATCTATCCTCCCGGGTCTTTGATATTTAATGCTTTCAAAACGACACCTTTTCAGGAGGTCAGGGTGGTGATCCTCGGTCAGGATCCGTACCATGGACCGGGGCAGGCACATGGCCTGTGCTTTTCGGTGCCGGAAGGCATCGCCCCGCCGCCTTCGCTGCTGAATATCTTCAGGGAGATTGAACGCGACCTGAAGATACCCGCCCCGGGGCACGGGAATCTCACCTCCTGGGCCAGGCAGGGGGTGCTGCTGCTGAACGCCACCCTGACAGTGCGCCAAAACCAGGCCGGATCACACCAGGGTAAGGGATGGGAGACATTCACCGATGCAGTCATCAGACAACTCTCGAGCCTTCATAGGGGTCTTATTTTCGTATTATGGGGAAATTTTGCCATCGCCAAGAAAAACCTCATCGATGCATCGAAGCATTTTATGCTTACTGCCCCGCATCCCTCTCCGCTCTCCGCGAGCAGGGGTTTTATCGGCTGCGGCCATTTTTCCAGAATCAACGAACTGCTCGCGCAGATGGGACAGCCCTTGATTGACTGGGATCTGCGAAAGAAAGCACCCACCGGTAACCAAAACTTGTGATGAGGTCTTCGGTATCTTCGGTGTTGAGAAACCATGCGGCATGGGTTGTTTTTGCCCTGCTGGCGATCTCCTGCAGCAAATCCGTATCTGTGGATCCCGCCTGGCAGGCAACGCCTTATGAGTTTGAGATTCCTTTCAGGTTTCCCGACAAGCTCAATATTCCCGCCGATAATCCAATGACCGTGGAGGGAGTGGAACTTGGAAGGCATCTTTTTTACGATGGAAGAGTCTCCGGCAGGACCCACCCCGACTCGATGATGAGTTGTGCCACCTGTCATCTGCAGGCACGCTCTTTTGAATGCGGGATCGACCACCCGGTGTTTAAGGGGGGGCAGCCGCACGGCGCCACCGGGATCCCGACGCCCCACTTTATGATGCCCCTGATCAACCTGGTGTGGACGCCGATGGGCTACCTGTGGAACGGATCGGTCGGACAGATCGAGTCGTTCACCTGGATGGCCATCGCAGCGCCCCATGAAATGCACAGCGACACCAACCGGTCCAGGGCCCTGATCGCGCAGACACCAGGATATCCCGAAATGTTTCGCAAAGCATTCGGGTCTGAACAGGTAACCGTCGCCAACATGGGAAAAGCCATCGCACAGTTCATACGGACCCTCGTCTCCGACGACTCGAAGTTCGACCGGTATATACGCGGCGAGGTACAGCTTACCCCTTCGGAACGTAACGGGTATGTGCTTTTCATGACCGAGGAGGGAGCCGATTGTTTTCACTGTCATGGCGGCGAAGGAAATCCGCTCTTTACGACAGGTCTCTATTACAATAACGGGAAAGATACCGTTTTTGCCGATAGCCGTGACCGCTTTTCAGTCACCGGCAGCCCTTCGGATATAGGAGCTTACAAGGCTCCTACCCTCAGAAACCTTATATTTACAGCACCCTATATGCACGACGGAAGGTTTAAAACGATCGATGAGGTGCTGGAATTCTATAATTCCGGTGTTCAGACAGGCCCTTATACCCACCCGCTCATGCACCATGCGGCCGAAGGCGGAGTGCGCCTGACACCAGCCGAACTTACCGACCTGAAGGCATTCCTCCTGACCCTCACCGACAGCGCCTTTGTCACCAATCCGGCCTACGGCCCTCCGGGCCCCATGAAAATGAGTAACCCATAAACTGCAAATGCTATGAGAACCAATCTTTTTCTTTTCATGTTGTTATGCGCGGCGGTTTCAGCCAGCGGACAAAAAATCGGTTTCTTCATGATCGACCTTCCCGAGAAGGTACTGGAAAACACCTCCAAAATCACGGTACTTCCCTTTGAAGACCTCACGAACAGGGGTTCTGCCGGCAAAGGACAACTGTTTGCCGAATATCTTGCCCTCGAGGTACTGAAAGAAAACAGGGGGATAAAAAATACAGGAGGTTCCATATTTTCTGCGGGGAAAACCGGCGTGACCTACCTGACGGGAGTGAAAACCAATGTCTTCTCTGTGGTGGAGCGCAGCCAGCTCGACAAGGTGCTCGCCGAGCAGAAACTAAGCAACAGCGGACTGATCGACGACTCCCAGGCCGCAGAGGTGGGAAGGATCCTGGGGATCGACGCCATCATCACAGGTTCCATCTCCTATCATTCTAAAGATGAGAACACCACCGAGGAGTACACCGATCTGAAAGGGAATAAAAAGTATTCGCACTGTACCAAACGAACCGTCAATGTGGAGGTCAGGCTGAAGATCATGAACGTGAGCACGGCACAGATCATCGGAACCAGGGAGTCGAAAAGCACGGTCAGTGAGTATAAATGCGATCAGGAGCGAACCGGACTTTCGTCGGTACAGGTGCTGACTGAAAAGGCCCTGCGTGACGCATCGGAAAAGGCCGCCAACTATTTTGCCCCGTACTTTTCCTATGAAACACTGGAGTTCGAGAAGATTAAAACGAAGGAGCATAAGGATAAAGCCAAAGAGGCGATGGAGATGACAGCAGATGGGAATTTCCACGGTTCCTATGGTATCTTTAAAAATATTCTCGAT
>CAYWHQ010000107.1:0-8321 GCA_964457665.1 uncultured Prolixibacteraceae bacterium
GATTTCCCATGAGATTTGATGTATAATATGAGTATAAAAGTTTTCAGATTTATCAATCATCCCAATTTAAAATTAAACGGACAATTCACCTATTCCATAACCTCCCCCATCATCATCCTCGCCTGCTCCCTTGCATCACCAGCTCTCCGAAGAACCGCTCCCTGGTCCATTCCCACGAAACCCGGATGAATGTAATCCTGGACATCCCAGATAATCGAGCCTCCATCACCCATCGACATCCATACTTCGAGACGGTAGAGACAGACGTCCTCTCCTCGATTTTCTTTGAGGAGAGCGAAGATCTTATCCCTCATCCGGTCATCAACATTCATCACCGTCTTGTTGCAGATATCACTAAGGCGACGGATCTTGTCCTGCATCCAGGGGTCTATCCGCTCCTGCCGAACGGCAGCCTGGAAATCGAGGGTATAAGCGGCTTGGCCATTGAACTTCTCTTCCTTTCCCACGATCCGTAGTTCGGTGATCAGAAACTGGTCGCCCTCTATGAGTGCTCGATCGATCTCTTCACTGGTTAATTCACTGAAATTTCGCATGTAGATTCCTCCGTTTATCGACCTGACAGCGAGCGGGCTCTCACTTCCCGCTCGTAACAATGCTCGCACAACTTTACTCCGGTGGTGACCGGTCCGGCCCACACCGCCTTCTCCAGCCCGCAGACCGAACACCTCCCGACATCTACCGTGAGCCGGGTGCAGCCCGAAATATCGATGGTCCCCGGGAGCGGCTGCTTGGCCATCTGCTCTGCTTTCACCGCTTCCTGGTAGCACGAACGGCAGATTCGGCGAGGCTCCCGTTCTCTTCGTGGCCGGGCTTTCTGCTCTTCCGTGAGCTTCTCAATGAACCATGCCCCTCTCTTCCCGCAGACATAACAGGGAACTTTCGTCTCCGGCACATCGAGCGGTTTGTAATCGGCAGCCCGGATGGTCCGGGGAGCATCCGGCTTTACAGCAGGAGACTGTGTTTCCTGCATATTTGCAGCATCTTGCGTACGGGTGCAGGAAGAGAACGGGCTCTGCAGAGAGCCATTATGGTCGTATTGCGGTTCACTGGTCAGAGATCGGTTTTCATTTGCAGCAAATCGGGAATTATATGCACCCTGTTGAGAACCTGGTTCGGATTCACAGTTACCAATATTATCCTGATTTTGCTGGAAACAACCTTCTTTGAGTACAGAATTATCTATCATATCCACTCCTTTGGTGAAATCGGGACCGGAAAGAACATCAGATCCATTTCCAGCATTTGCTGCAAAACTGCTGGAAACCTGCTGCAACTGCTGCAAAGAACCACCCCCTCCATCACCATCCTTCGGCTCGCGGTCGAGCCAGCAGGCCCCGCCGCCGGACCAGAACTGGTAGAGCTCGCGGTCCCATGCGAAGGCCTCGGTCCGCCGCCGCACCGATAACCCCTCCTCTTCCTTGATGGTCACCGTCCGGTCCGTAAAGGAGAGAGCCGGACACTTCTCCAGAAGCCCCGTGTAGTTCTTACCCCGGCTGTCATACCCCTTAATCGTCCGATAGATGCTCGAGTAGGACCACCCCGTCAGCCGCTGCAGGTCCTGGATGGTGAACTCCGACCGGTCAGCCTGCTGGATGGCCGCCAGGAGATCGGCCTCCTTCCGGGTCAGCTTCGACTCCTGCCCGCCCGACGTCCCGTTCAGCAGTGTGAAGACCTCGTTTGCCGCCGCGAAGTCCGCCTCCGTCGCATAGACACAGAGAGTCCCGTCCGGAAGTGTCTTCTGCTGCCGTTGCATGAATGAGAGCGCCGTATGGCTCTTGATCAGGTCGTAGAACATGTCGGGATTGCGCCGGTTGTTGATCGCGTGGAACCGGATTCGGCCCGAGAATGGGATGATCACCCAGAACATCTGCTCGTGCAGGACCTCCCAGATGGCCCGGCAGACCCGCACTTCGGGCGACTCCTGGATGAGGGTGGCCGGGTCCAGCTGCTCCTTCCGCTGCTTCGCCGCAAGCACCCGGGCGTCCTGATCCGGGGACTCATCGATCCAGCAGGTCAGCATCCGGTTCATCACCTGGTCGTCACCGGTCCCCTCCTTCTTCGCGATCCACCACACGCACCGCTCGGGGATGTGGCAGACCCGGCAGGTCAGGTCCTTGGTCACCGTGGTGTGTGTGATCGGCTCATTGAAGTTGGAGGTGGCGGACTTGAGGATCTCTTGGATGCTGTCGGAGAGCTCGGTATCATCGCTCATCAGTACCGACCTGGGAGCCAGGTCTTTCATGTAGTAGAGGGCCTTGTTGCTGACCGTGCCCTTGACCTTGAGCCGGTCCGGGACCTGCCGGAGCATCTTGCGGAAGGCATGGGTCTTTCCCTTCCCGCTCTCGCCCGTCACCGAGACGTGGAGCCCGTCCGAATTCTTCACCGCCTGGGAAGCGATGGAGAGGATCAGGCAGCGGGCCAGGATCTCGTCGCCGACATGCTCCTGGGCAAAGGCGGTAAGCATCAGCGCAAGCGGGTCACCGTGCTGGAGGACATCTATTGCCTCAGCCCGGAGATCGGGAGAAAGCGATGCGGGGGCGGCCGGGTCGATGCGGCCCTCCGACTCTGCCCGGGCCTTGCCCCGCTCTTTCCGCCACGCCGATTCCCGTTGGTCCCACCGCTCGCGCCGATCTGCCCGGTCTGGCTCGAACTTGGCCCGGAGCTCCTGCCACCGCTGCCGCCCTCCTCCGCAACTGGCATGGTGACACCCGGCATGGATGGCGCCGTTGGAGAACTGGATGGCGAAGGCCCCGTCATTGTGTGATGAGGAGAAAGGGCATTCGGCGAGCACGTAGAGGGTCCCCCCCAGGTAGGGCTTCAACGATGCAACCGTAATCCCATGATCTGGGAGCCAACGGGAGAGAACGAGCCCGCTCCGTTCCTCCTTCATCTCGGGCGGAGTGGTTGGGATCCGGGAGGCCAGCCGCTCCAAGAGGTCCGGACCGGCGACTTCCAATGGAGAAGGGGCCTCGATGATTCGGGACTGCCGGTGGGGCCGGTCCGGGGTGTTGTCCCCCTTCCGGGACACCGTGCCGTAGAGCTTCCAGATCCGGGCGGCATTGAAGTTCGCCGTGTCCACCGAAACGAACCGGTTCGAGAACAGGATATCCAGGACCTCGAGGCAGCGCTTGACCAGGGCAATGCTCTCTTCATCGTTGGGGAGATCGATCCGGTAGAGCAGGTGCGCCCCATTCCCGCTGTCTGCCAGGAGGGGATTGGGGAACTCCATCTCCCCGAGCCAATCGGCAATTACCCTGGCCTTTTCTAATGCCCATTCGTGCTCCTCGTCACTCGATGACACTCCGCTCGGCCGGACCGGGTCGATATCGATCGGAAGCCACCGCCGCCGGAGGATATCCGCATCGCTGGTAGTGGTGTCCTTCTTCCCGAGCCGCATCTTTATCCGGTTCGCCCGGCGCGAGAGCAGGGCAGAGTTCACCTCGTTAAGCGTGAGGTAAATCCCCTGCACACCCAGGTCGGTGTTGAGAATGGCCACCTGCCGGATCAGATCGTCGCGGTTGTCGAAGTAACCACTGTGGATGTACTGGTCGGTCAGGGCCCGGACTTCGATAACCTGACCCGGCCCGGTCAGGAGCTCAACGGCCTGGCGCAGTGGATCATCCATGGGTCTTCACCGTTCTCCAGGCTTCCTTCTTCTGGGTGCTTGTGTTGGTTCATCGTCAACACTCCTCCTGGACCACTGCTGCCTCTGGGCTGCAGGCACTATTCGGTTCCAGCAGTTGGGCATCCGATGTCGAGACCACCACCGTGTAGTAATGCCAGTGGCTGCGGGTCACCGTAATCTGGAAGACCGCCTCCCGCTTCTCGTTGATCTGGTCGGCGACCACCCGCGGGATGAGGTAGAGCGGGACTTCGGTGACTGAGGAGACAGGGGGGATGGCTACGAACTTCCTAGCGGCCATGATCCACCTCCGTCACATCGTTCGGGCCGACCCGGTAGTGCTGCCAGCTCGCGGTCGTCATGGCATAGACCCAGATCTCGAAGTGAAAGTCTGCCGGCAGCGGGAAGGTGCGGAACGTGCTGATGGTCTTCCCATAGTAGGTCACCAGTTCATCAACACTGGCGAGCGGCCGGTGGACCCGCACTACGGTGATGAAGAGACCGTGATCGTTGCGGGAAGCAAAGATGTTCCCTGGGAAATCGGAGTCCACGAACCGGAACACAACATACCCCTGACCCTCCAGTCGGGCCGCAGCCTCCCGTTCGAGCGAGAGCATTCTCCGGAAACAGATGGAAGCGGTCATGGGATGGCACCTCCGGTGGTGGTAGTGGTGGAGAGGGGAGACGTGCTATCAGAGACGATCTCGGCGATCGGCCAGGAGATCTCCTCACCGAGCGCGACCATCATGAACCGGTCCCGGGGAATGAGATAGCACTGCTTCCCCAGTTCGAAGATCACAGCCCGACCGGACCGGTTGAGATGGACAAGACCTCCACCCCGCAGCGAGGTATCGAACGGCGAACCGGGCCGGAGGAGCGGGACCGATTCGCCGAGGAACAGGAGTGCCCCGAGATCTTCGGAGCACAGGTAGAATCGTTCGTCCCAGATGCGGACATGCACGCATCCTTCGCTGCCGCTCATGACGAGCCCTGCAGGGTAAGAGGTCATCGGGCCCTCCCCCAGGATCCCGTTCCTTGAGTCAGGGATATACGTTCAAACCGCAGATGATGATTGGCAGTCTCACCGGTAGTTAGGGGTAACGAGCTGGGTGAGCTGCCGCCTATACTTTTCTGCATACTGATCCCTTCCCTGACACAATCTTCCAGTGTCCGTCTTCAACCATGATCTGCCCGATCCCGTGGAACCCAGTCTTCTTCTCATAGGCCTCGACTGCTTCCCGGGTGACGATGAGTGGTGTTTTATTCGTGGTTTTCATGCCTTTCACCTGAATTGGTGAGTGTTCAACAACGGTTCGGCGACAATCGGACTCGGGCATCCGCTGTCCAGGATATACAGAACGGTCCGGGAATCCCCGAGGCGAGAACCGGTGGTTTGTCAGGTTACCCTCATCAGGCTGAACGAGAGCGGGTGACCTGGCGGAGGTTTACCGATGATCTATCGCCACGGGAACTGAACCGGCGGTCAATGCCGGAGGGCAAAAGAGGGGAGCGATGACGGCGAGGCCCGGGCGCTCAAAAATATTACCGCGGACCTCCTGCTCAGTGAATTCTGTATCTCGGACGGGACGGTGAGCCGGCCCATCAGCACACAGAATGAGATGAGGCTCATGTAAAAGAACCCGGCAAAGTAATTTGCCTTCTTTGACGAATGCAGGAGCCGGGTGAGCTTCAATTTCATTTCCGTGCGGAAATTCTGAATCATTGTCTAGATCTAGACAAATACGCGATTAATATTAAATTTAACTTAACCAGCGGGTTCAATTAAAAATTTGGGTGAGGATTGTGGAGATTGGAATCTGGTTGTGTTCAATTTGTTAAAACATTAAGAAATTTTAAATTGTTATGGGGATTTCTGAGGAGCCATTGGCATAATTTGAAGTCTTTTGATAAATGCATTTTCGTTTTGGTTCTCGATAATTTTAACTGCGGTTTTATTTTGAAATGTAATTGTTGTAGCATGAAAAACGGATAATACCAAGTCTTGGAAAATTTGGTCACTTTCAAGATCATCAATAACCAATTCGAATCTCTCTCTCGCAGATTCTCGATTTATAAACCTTCCATGGCTTTTAAAATAATCGTGATTCGCGAGTTTTTGAGCAACGGATTTTGAAAAAGCTTTCCGCTCTTCAAAACTACCTCGGTCTTTAAACATGAATAATGTTAACCAACGGCATACTAACTCCTCTGATAGCTCCTGCGCTTGTAGGCATTGCATGATTAAAGCTGGTCCATATTGTTGAATTATTGGATAGTAAAGTGGTAAGAGATCAGGATCTTTTTTACATTCATCCTCAATCATTGAGAACTGGGTTAAAATGTCTTGGGCAGGAATTGCTTGAACTCCATTGGAAGTTTCGAGAATCAATTGAGGATCTATCGGACCGATAAACGAATGTTTCCCCATCACTATCCGGTCCGATGCGCATGCTAGCATAGTCGCAGCAGACATTGCGGCATGTGGTATTATTACACGAATGTCATTGAACTTAGTACGAAGATATGAAACGAGTGATTCAGTTGCTTCCGCAGAGCCGCCAGGTGAATGCAATATAATATCTAGAGAATCTCCAGATAAACCATGGATGACTTCCATTAATCCTTGCATATCTTCTGGACTTATCGAAATAAAGTCAGGATTAATGGGAATTAAACTTGGTTGAGACCATTTGGAAGCGTATAATATTGTATTTCTCCCTGTATGGGTCGATAATAATTTTAGATATCTCCTTCTCACGATATCTGCTGCTTTTTCACCAGATCTTGCTTCTTCTTCCGTAATCTCAAATAATATTTTACTCCATATCGGCATAATAACACCCTATTCATTAGAATTTTGATACTTCTTTAAAGTAATAACGTCGTTTATTCAATATTAGGGGATTTTTCTTGATTCTCTCTACTTTTTTTTGGGTTTCTTCAATGGTCTCTATATAATCCGGATACTCGGTTCTTATACGTTCCATTAATCTCTCATAGTTTTGTTGAGCGTCTGACGATTGCATGCTTCTCACCTCACTGGTAATTCGCCGAAGAATTATTTAAATCCTAACGTAAATCAAATTCTCACAATATCTTAACTAGTTTTATCTTGGGTATCCTCGATTAGGAGAACTTTTACCTTTTTCCCGACCCAGTCTTTCGGGAGGTAAATTCCGCCAGAGTTCCCAATTTGTTTTACATTTCGATCTATCGCTTGAATTGCCCGTGTTTTTATCTCCATCATCTCCGTCATAAGTTGCATTATGTATGCAATACTATTTATCATTATTGATACATTGCCCATACATTACAATACTTTTGTTACATCTCACCTCTCTCTACTTTATCCTCAAGCCTCTCCAGGAATCTCTTGAGTGATGCTGGATTCTTCATGATACTCTCGTGAATTTCATCTTCAGATTCTGTCGCTTCTTCGGTCAATGACCGGCCACAGAGATTACAGAATCCTGACATCGGGGCGTTGATATGACGGCAATGGACGCACTGGACTGGTTCTAAACGCCGTTCTTTAATAGCCTCACCGGTCTCGTTCTCGTTAATTCCATATGTCCGCAGAATCTCACTGTCGATATCTTTGCCGGTAAGGTGAGCATAAGTCTGGAACATGTCGGTGGTAAGACTTCCCCACATCATCAGCTTGATCACGCTCTCGGATACGCCCTCTTTAATCATGTGGGTGATCCGTGAATGCCTGAAGATATGTGGTGTGATGTGCTTCTGAATACCTGCTCGTCTTGCAATCCTCTTGAGTTGAAGGTTCACGGTTCCATGAGTAAGGGGAGTGTAGTGGTCGGTGATGAAGACCGGCATCTCAGCCGTCACTGGCCTGAAGGGATAGTCATTCTTCCACGAAGCGAGATATCCCCTGGCCATTACCAATCTGATGTAGCGGGGTTTGTTGGTCTTGAAGTTCACGTTGACGATGACGCCCCACTTGTCGAAAATAAGATCTCCCCATTTCATCATCCCAATCTCACCGATGCGGAATCCCCCTTCGTAGAGCATCATGATGATTGCACGGTCACAGCTCCTCACACAAGCATTGACCATTGCTGTGATTTCATCAGCGGTGAGGAGGTCTGATGCTGTCTTGGTCATAGCTTCATGGTTCGGTGGTTTGAGATTCCTGATTTTCTTCTCTGGAATTGGGGAGTAGCCATTTTCAACGAGCCACAGGTAAAATTGTTTGATAATGATCAGGTGATCGACGATGGTGTTCTTCATGAACTTCTGACCACGTCTGCTGGTCCCTGCTTTCAGGGCTGCAATCCCTGCATAAATGGCTGGCATATCATTCTGATCGAATGGTCCGATAAAACGACGCCAGCCGACAAGGGTGTAAATCAATTTGTGTGCCCGCTTCGTGCTGGTATTTCGTGATGCCTGCATTTCGGCAATGAATGATCTAATAAGCGTGACATCGCGTTCAGTGACGCGGCCTTCTCTCAGTGCCTTTGCTAACGAACGCTCTGGGTAATCAGAATTAAGCTGATAAAAAGCGTCGTTGTCGATAGCTTGTGGGGTACGAGCTGTCATGGATGAGCGTCTGTTAGCTATATAAAAATACTTGCCTGAAGAACGCGACAAATGGCCAAGCTGCACGGCTGGGGCTTTGAACATAGCTTAAATTGAGATCAAGATTGCCTTCTATTTT
>CAYWHQ010000108.1:0-7004 GCA_964457665.1 uncultured Prolixibacteraceae bacterium
AGACCTCCGTGAGCGAGGAAGACTGCTGCCACCACCTGCCCGAGCAGTTTTACCTTCGGGGAGAGTTCACGCAGATCATCTGCAATACCAATGGCGGTGAGGATAAGGATTCCCAGGATCAGATGGATCAGCATGATGGTATCTCCGCTGAGGAACCACAACGGGGATGTAAACAATATCCCTGTCACGATCCCGATACCTCCGAGCCGGCTGATGGGGGCCTTGTGCACCTTACGCTCATTGGGTTTATCCACCAGGTTGTACCGGGCCGATAACCGGATGATGACCGGGATCAGCAGAAGGCATATGATCATGCTCGAGGCAAACGCCGCAGCGGCTATCAGCATATCGTCGGGATATGCTTTGCTCAGGAAATCGGGTATGAGGTCGAAGATGGACATATCTTTAGGTTCAGGGATATTCAGATTTGACGGTTAACCCATTCCGGAGGCATGAATTGTTTGAACTTCGATACATTCTTGTTGAACAGGGCCGCTACGGATATCAGCCCGTTGATATGCATTGCCCGGATATCCTCCCGGCTCTTCCGGATAATATTTTTAACGCTTTTATTACTCTCCCCCCCCACCCGCATGCGGATCAGTACCAGAGGAATATAAAAGACCGGGATGCGAAACCGCACCAGGAACCGGAGAATGGACTCATAGTCGGCGGCAATCCTGAAGGTAGTGTTGAAGCCGCCATATTGTTCATACACCCATCGTTTCACGTAAAAGGTCGGATGAGGCGGCATCCATCCTGTGAGAGCCCGGATACGGGAGAATTTTCCTGATCTCCAGAACCGGATAATCCTGGAAGTGTCTGTCTGATCAACGTAAACCAGATCTCCGTATACGGAATCCACATTGAATCGGGTAAAAGCCGCGGCAATCAGTTTTACAGTCTCCCCGGAGGCAAAGATATCATCCGAGTGCAGAAAACCGACTACATCGCCGGTTGCCATTCTGATGCCCTTATTCAGGGCGTCGTACAGTCCCTCATCCTTCTCTGAAACAACTTTCGAAATCCTGTCGCCGTAAGAGCGTACGATCTCCATGGTTCCATCCGACGACCTGCCATCCACCACGATATATTCGATATCCTGATACGACTGGTTCAGCACCGACTCGATCGTATCCCGGAGGGTTTTTTCACTGTTGTAGGTGATGGTGATAATCGATATTTTCATGTAGTGCGGGTTTTAATCCTGACCGCCGGGTTTCCCTGATACACCGACCAGGCTTCCAGATTACGGGTTGCGACAGAGCTGACTGTGAGGATCGCGTGCGACCGGCAGGTTATTCCCGGGCATACCACACTGTGTGCTCCTATCCAGACACCATCCTCCAGTACGACAGGTCCTGTCATCAGATCAAATGTGCTTAATTTATAGTTATGGTTCCCGCACAGGAGCATGGCGCCCTGGGATATGCATACGTTGTTCCCGATGACCACCTCGTCGAGGTTGTCGATCCAGGCCTTCTCGCCAATCCAGCAATGGTCGCCAACGGTGAGTCTCCAGGGATATTTGATATTCACAGACGGCTTGATATTCACACCTTTTCCAATCTTCGCACCGAAAAGTCTGAGGAGACCGCATTTCAGCCGGCTGACCGGGAACACCGGTGAAATGAAAAAAAAGATATTTATGTAATACCAGGCCAGTCGTTTTATTGCTCCCGCACCCGGGTTATAGTTGCTGTTATCATATTTTGAGAGATCGGTTTCCATGGGTCAGCAATTGAACAGTCGTCGGTTTTCATCCAGCATCTCCGGATTTCCACACCAGCCTGAAGCAAAATTATAGGCTTTATCCGAATAAGCAACGAAATCGTCATGATTCATTCCGGCAAAGAACTCCAGCGCTTTTCTGAAATCTCCGGTACGGTCAAGCGGGATCTCCTGACCGATACCTTCCGCTTCCAGGTTTTTCCAGGGGGTCTGGTCACTGATAATGACCGGGCACCCGGCCATGAAACTTTCGAGGATCGTGTGCCCGAAATTCTCCCCTGTGGTGGGGAGTAACATCAGATCATACTGCCGGAGTTCTTCCGGTATCTGTTCGCTGTGGATGCTCCCCCGGTAACGCACGGAAACATTGCCGGGCATTTGTGCCATCAGGCTTTGACATTTGTCCCAGTAGGCTTCATCATACACCGGTCCGATCAGGTCGTATTGTATTGAAAAGCCGGCAATACCTTTCAGAATCTCCAGTGCAAAAAGCTGGTTCTTTTCAGGAGAAACCCTCGCAATGGTAACTATTTTCAGGGATCCGGCCGTTTTGCGGTTCCTTTCCGGAGGCCGGGTTATGCGGCGTGGTAGCTCACGGGCCTCCCTGATGGATATCCGATTCCCAATATGTGTCCGTATATCGGTGGTTTCATGGTCGGTGACCGAATGGAAGGATGTTCTGCGATACAATCCCAGCAAACGCATCACTCTGAGAAATAACAACTTCCTGCCCGATTTCACCCCCAAAGCTCCTTTGCCAAGTACGCCGTGCGGAGCCACGATGATACACCGGTGTCGGGCAATTATGGCCAGCAGCAAAGGAAGAAATGAAAACCAGAAACCAAACAGCAGGTGAATATATACCACGTCATAAGGCCGCTCACGCAAGAGACGCCAGAAAAGAGCAGGTTTACGGGCAGCAGCAGACACATAATACACATGAACCCCGGGTACCGTTTCGGTCCACTGACCGGGGGTTATCCCCGGATATGGCGTTGTTTCGGTGTAATCGGTATCGCTGGTGACAATATGAAACGCATACTCATCCTTAAGGTAATCCACCTGGTTCATGAAAGCGCGGATGGTGCCTCCCGCCTTGTATCCGGGCCAGTAATAATCGGTAAAGGAGAGGACTCTTCTCATTTTATTCGTGTATCATCTGTGAATAAATGGATGCAAACTGCTCTCCGATCTTTTCGGGCCGGAACCGCATCACATTCCGAAAACCCTTCTCCACCAGCTCATCACGGAGTTCCGGCCCGCTTATGAGCCGTTGCACGGCCATTCTGATGTCATTCTCGTCGCCGGCGTCCACAAGCAGGGCTGCTTCCCCTGCCACCTCCGGAAGAGAGGAATTATTCCCCGCAATCACCGGACGGCCTATGGCATTGGCTTCCAGAATGGGTAACCCGAATCCTTCATAGGTGGACGCAAAAAGGATAATATCAGCCATACGGTAATGGTTCAGCACCTCTTCATAAGGAAGGTTATAATAATTCTTGTAGACAATCCGGTATTTCTCCAGTAAAGCCTTTTGCTCCCCACTCAGTTTTCCGATAATGACCAGGGTTATATTCATACCCTCCAGGGCCGGTACCACCCGGTGGAGATTCTTGTTGGGAGTGGTCCCGATCTGAAGAATAACCGGTCTCTCCTTATTGAACTCTTTCGCAACGGGGCAAATATCCGCGGCAATACAATCATATACCACCAGCACCCTTGAATCGGGGATCCCCGTCAGCGCTACCAGCTCCTTTTTAATGAACTCCGAGATAACCGTGATATAACGCACCCGCCGGGCAGGCAGGGTGAACCAGAAGAAACGGATGATCGCCTTTTTGAGCCTGTTCCCCGACTGCAGGATACGCAGGTCATGGATGGTGAGAAGGGTCCTTCGGCGGTGCATGAAAAGCGCGATATAATGAACATCCCCTGTGATGTGATTGATCTCCCCCTGATGCAAAGCAGCATCAATGGTGTTGTAAACCCTTTTCCACAAACCAATGCTGTTCTTCTTCATGATGTATCGTTCGGCCGTCACATAGGCAGGGAGGGCAGTGATAATGGTGTCAAACAGCTCCTCAATGCTATGGTGCCAGGGGGCATTTGCTCTGCGAAAGAAAAAAACGGTCCTCATAAAGTTGAACTCCCCGCAATGTACATCAATCATTAAAAGTAAGAAAATTCCTGAGCCTTGAAACAATCTTGTTTACCGGCCGCGATGCTTCCTTTTGTTCCAGCTCCCTTCCGATCTCCTTCAAAACGGCCAGAAGCCTTTCAAAAGCTTTCTCATCCTTGATGATATAATCTCTGGCGCCCTTTTTGATGGAGTCCACCGCAACCCTGACATCTTTCTGTCCCGACATGAAAATGACCTTCAGGCTGGGCTTGTAAGCCCTGATCTTCTGAAGGATCTCCAGGCCGTTGACCAAACCGAGGTGATAATCCATGATGACAATATCCGGGACCTTCTCTTCATACACCTGTAAAAGGCATTCAAGTCCGTTGTCGAAATGCTTTATATCCGTATAGCCATTCTGGCGCAAAAGTTCCTGCATCATAGATGCAAAAAAATGATCGTCTTCAACCAGGAGAATAAACATAACTGCAATTTATGGTAAAAATAGTTCGATAAATATTATTTTTGGCATTAAGCTGGTCAAACAAATATAAAAATTAATCAGAATTACCGGAATAGATTTTCGGAGGAGTGAAAAAATGGAATGGTCAATTGTTAAGAAATATTTCAAACTGGCATCAGGAGCTTGCCTGACAACGGAGGATCTCAGCAAGGGATTGATTGAGGAGTATCTTGGCCGGGTGGAGGCTTTATTACATATGACAGATGCAGGAATCAGGTTGTTTTTTCTCAGATTTCTTGCCGGTGAATGGAAACAGGCCTGGCCACCGGATGCAGCGGATACATCCATGATCCGTTCAGTGGCCGAGCAATTCCAGCAGGGAGAAGACCGGGACCCTCCGGCAAACCGGTTGACGGTTTTCATAGAAAATGAATTTCGTCATCAACTTTTCAGTATCAATAAAGAGGAGATCCTTGTTATTATCGAACCCCTTCGGAATGGAGAACCAGAGCTTTTCCTGCTGGATGAGCTGACCGGAATAATCCGGCAATCAGCTGAGATCCTCTCAGCAATATACGGCGGTAAAATGACCCGGGCACCCCTGCAGCCTGAAACACGGTTATTGCAGGCCATATTCGACCATTACCCTGATCCTGTATATGTCAAAGATCTTGAAGGAAGAAAAATTATGGCCAACCAGGCTGAGGTGGATTTGCTCCAGGCCGATTCCCCGGAGGATGTGATCGGCAATACGGATGCAGCATTTTACCCGGAGGCAGTTGCCCTGCGAACCAGGTATGAAGAGGAGCAGCTGATCATGCAAAAGATGCCTGCCTTTTATGGAGAACACACGATCCTGAACCGTTCGGGAGAAGAGATCTGGCTGGAAGGGAAAAAAGTTCCTTATACCGACGAACACGGAAATATCCTCGGTATTATGGGATTCAGCCGTAATATCACGGCCAGCAAGAGAGCGGCATCAGAACTGCTCGAAAGCCGTGACAAATTCCGGTCGATCTTCAACTCCTTTCCGGATCTATATTTTCGTGCCGACCTTACCGGCATCATCCTGGAAATCTCACCCTCGGTCTTTGAACAATCCGGATACCGGCCAGAGGAGGTTATGGGAAGAAGTGCCGAACTTTTCTACAGCAACCTGGAGCGCAGGGCAAAAATGATCAAGATTCTGATGGAAAAAGGTTCCGTGAACGATTATGAAAATATCATGGTCAAAAAGGACGGCACGCAGGTTCCTGTTTCTTTCACCTGCCATATTAAGTTCAGCAGTCAGGGTCAGCCACTGTATATTGAAGGAAGCATTCGGGATATTACCGAACGGAAACTTGCCGAGGAAAAGATGACGCGCCTCCTGCGGCTGCAGAATATGATCTCCCGGATGGCTACTGGATTCATCAATATCCCCCTGGATGTCAGCGACCATGCGGTGAACGACTTGCTGGCCCTGGCGGGATCGGAATATGAGATCGACAGGGTGTATGTTTTCAGGTATGACTTTGCAGCCGGAACGATGTCCAATACCCATGAATGGTGCGCCGAAGGTATTATGCCCGAAATCGGCAACCTTCAGGATCTGAACCTGGAGCTTGCCCCGGAATGGGTGAGGGCCCACATGAACGGGGAGATGATTATGATACCGGATGTATCGATGCTGCCTGCCGGCGACAATGTGCGTAAAACCCTTGAACCGCAGGGAATCATTACCCTCGTCACCATTCCAATGATCATCGATAAAGAATGTCTTGGATTCGTGGGATTTGACTCCGTCAGAAGGGTGAAAGTATGGGAAAAAGAGGAAATTGCCATCCTTAAGTTGTTGGCTGACCTGCTTTGCAACTTTACCGACCGCAGGCAGACCGAACATGCGTTGAAGACCAGAGAGGCCTATCTGAAGGCCGTCTTCGACAATGTTCCGTTTCATATGTGGCTCAAGGATGAAGATGGACGCTATCTGCTGGTCAATAAACCATTTATTGATTACTTCAGCATGACGGATCAAGACCTGCCGCTCGGTAAAACCGACACAGATTTATGGCCGCAGGAGATCGCTGATGAATTTTCCCGGCAGGATAAGCTTGTCATATCTTCCGGGAAGTTGAATGTGGTGGAATGCAATCTCAATTACCATGGTAAAAAGGTGTGGTTCGAGATGTTTCGTGCACCTATTGTTGATCAGAATGGCAAATTCCTTGGAACCTTCGGTATTGCCAACGATGTAACCAAAAGAATCCGGGATGATGCCGAATTAAAAAAGGCCTCGGCAGAGGCTCAGGCCGCCAATGTGGCCAAATCAAGGTTCCTGGCCAACATGAGCCACGAGATCCGTACCCCTCTGAATGCCATTATCGGCATGATAAGGTTATTGCTTGAATCTAAGGTTGATACCGCGCAGATAAAGCTTCTCCATATTATGAAATCCTCTTCGGAGAGTTTGCTCAGTATCATCAACGATATTCTGGATTTCTCAAAGATTGAGTCAGGACAGATCGAGTTATCCCTTGCCGTATTCAATCTGCCGGAAATCCTCAGGAAAGTCTATGATACGCATGAATTCAGGGCCGAAGACAAGGAGATACGCTTATATTATCACATTGATCCAGCAATTGACACCTACTACCTGGGAGATACTATCCGTCTGCAGCAAATCCTTAATAACCTGATATCCAATGCTAT
>CAYWHQ010000108.1:7016-8295 GCA_964457665.1 uncultured Prolixibacteraceae bacterium
CTTCCGAGGGAGAGGTCGAAATTAATCTAACCCTGGCAAGCCATACTCCCGATAAAGATACGATCCGGTTCCTTGTCAGGGATACCGGGATTGGTATAAGTCCTGAAAATCATGCGAAGATTTTCCAGAGTTTTCAGCAGGAAGACGAGAGTATTACCCGCACTTTCGGAGGAACAGGTCTGGGCCTGGCTATCAGTAAACAACTGGTGGAGCTGATGGGGGGACAACTTATGCTGGAAAGCGCCAAAGATGAGGGCAGTAAATTTTTCTTTTCGGTCACGCTCAGCAGGGGAGAAAAACCAGCAGCGGAACAGGAACTCGGGAAGATACTTTCATCCAGTCCCACCCTGCAGGGAGTAAAAATCCTTCTGGCGGAGGATAATAAATTCAACCAGTTCATTGCTCAGGCCATTCTGGAGAAATGGAAAGCTCAGGTTAAAGTTGCCGGGGACGGTCAGCAAGCCATAAATATTTTACGCACCGAGAGCTTCGACATTATCTTAATGGATATTCAGATGCCGGTAATGGATGGGATCACAGCTACCACCATCATCCGCCAGGAGCTCGGACTCAGGGTTCCGGTCATCGCCCTGACGGCCAATGTGGTAAAAGGTGTGGTGGAGCGATGTAAACAAGCCGGTATGCAGGATTATATCTCGAAACCATTCGAAGAGGAACAGCTTTATGCCAGGATTTGTCTGGCACTGGGCGACCGGTTACCTGCCGGGGAGGAAAACATTGCTACAGAATCGTTGCTGTTGACTGATATTTCAAAATTGTCGAAAATGGTGAATGATGATCCCAGGATGCTTGGCATGATGATCAGGAAGTTCATCGATGTTACGCCGGAATACGTTTCGGAACTCAGATCCGCTGCAGAAAACGGCGATAATGATGGAATTGGAAGGATGACGCATAAACTGAAATCAGCAATCGACCTGGTTGCCGGAAACAGGATACGCGATATGTTGGAAGAAATAAGTAAACTGGCAAAAAGTGATGCATCATCGGAAGAGCTGATCCGGCGTACCGAAACTTTTGCAGCGTATTACCGCGATATGGTGGAACAATTAAACCGTGAAATACCGCCCGAGGAGTAAACGGCAAATGCAATCTGCCTGGTAAGATGTCCGAAACCTGCTATCATCTGTATAAGGGCCTCTCTCAGTTACTGATGCCTCTGGGAATAGGGGTGGCCGTACTCCTTCTCTCCGTGATACTCCTGTACCTGAACAAAAGAAAAACAGCACCCGTGCCGTCAGGGAGATCATTTGATCCT
>CAYWHQ010000109.1:0-2709 GCA_964457665.1 uncultured Prolixibacteraceae bacterium
TCGGAATGGTGGGCTTCCGCAGCCTGGGCATCAGGGAGTTCCCTGAGATGGATCCGCCGGTGGTGACGGTCCGCACTGTCTATACCGGAGCCAATGCCGATATCATTCAGGCGCAGATCACCGAGCCTCTCGAAGACGCGATCAATGGAATAGAAGGGGTGAGAACCATCAGTAGCGTGTCGACGGAACAATCCGGTCTGATCACTGTTGAATTCAATCTGGGGGTTGACATGGAGGCCGCAGCCAATGATGTCAGAGACCGGGTTTCCAAGACCATCTATCTGCTTCCCAAGGACATGGATCCGCCTGTGGTGGAAAAGCTTAGTGCCAACACTGCCGCCATCATTTTTATGATAGTACGTAGCGGGGAACACAACATCATGCAGGTTACCGATCTGGTGAACAACGTGATCAAGGACCGGTTACAGACCATACCCGGTGTCGGAGACATCAAGGTATACGGGGAGCAGAAATACTCCATGCGCCTGTGGCTTGATCCGTATAAAATGGCTGCAAGGGGTATTACCGCCCCCGAGGTGCAGGAGGCGGTGCACAGGGAGAATGTAGAACTTCCCTCCGGAAGAATTGAAGGTACTGAAACAGAACTGACCATCCGGACCCTGGGGTTGCTGCAGACCCCGGAGCACTTCAATCAGATGATTATCAGGCAGGAGAAGGATGCGATCATCCGGTTGTCGGATATAGGTTATGCCGAGCTTTATCCGGAGAACGACAGGTCAACTGCATTTATGAATGGCATGCAGGTCGTTCTCATCGGTGTGGTGCCGCAGCATGGTGCGAACAACGTGGCCATTGCCGAGGAATTTTATCGCCGGATGGATGAACTGAAAACAGAGATTCCGGCAGGGTTTGAGACCAGCATCGGGTATGATTTTACAAGGTTTGAGCGGGAATCCATCAAAGAGGTGCGTCAAACGATTCTGATCTCCCTGTTGCTGGTAATCTGTATTATTTTCTTTTTTCTTCGCGACTGGCGGTCCACCTTGATTCCGGTGGTTGCCATTCCGGTGTCGCTGATAGGTACTTTTGCCATCATGGCCCTGCTCGGTTTGTCGATCAATGTGCTCACCATGCTGGGAATGGTTCTGGCCATCGGGCTGGTATGCGATGATGCCATCGTAGTGCTGGAGAATATTTTCACAAAGATCGATATGGGCAGTCATCCGGTACTGGCTGCGGAAAATGGCATGAAGGAGATCTTTTTCGCTGTGATCTCCACCACGGTGGTACTTGCCGCGGTTTTTCTTCCGGTGATGTTCCTGCAGGGACTGGCCGGCCGTCTGTTCCGTGAGTTTGCCATCGTGGTGGCAGGCTCGGTGCTCTTATCAGCCTTTGTAGCACTGACGCTTTCGCCCATGATGTGTTCACGTATTCTCAAAAGGCAACGGCATCTGCAGATCAACTGGCTTTATGCCAGGACGGAACCTTTCTTTCTCGGTCTCAACAGGCGGTACCGTTACTCCTTAAAGTGGTTTATGGATCGACGGTGGCTCATCTTTCCGGTTTTTATCATCATCTTGGGAGGAATCGTGTTTTTTTACCGTTCCCTCCATGCTGAACTTTCACCGCTGGAGGACAGGTCGAACATCCGGATCCCTGTGCTGGCGCCGGAAGGTTCGTCGTATGAATTCACCGATGGCTATATGCAGCAGCTCGACCGTTATATAAGGGATTCGGTGCCGGAGCTCTTTTCCAATTTTTACCTGATCGCGCCCGGGTTGGGAACGATCGATAATCCCAACAAGGCCATGCAGCTGGTCTATCTGACCGATCCTTCGGAACGGAGCAGGAGCCAGCACGAAATTTTCCGGATGATCAGCCGGGATGCAGGGGAATTCACGGGCATCAGGGCTTTTCCTTTTGAACCGCCTACGATAGGCAGCCGCTTCAGCGGGTTGCCGCTTCAGTTTGTTATCCTTGCGCCGGACCTGGAGAAACTGGTGGAGATTCTTCCGGTATTCCTGGAACAGGCCAGGGAGTTGCCCGTTCTGCAGTTCGTTGACGTCGACCTGAAGATCAACAAGCCCGAGATCCGGATCACCATCGACCGGGAGAGGGCAGCCCAGGCGGGAACCAGTACCATGGACATTGCGCGGACACTGGATCTGACGATGGCCGGCGAACGGTACGGATACTTTATATTCGGAGGGAAGCAATATGAGATCATTGGCCATGTGCAACGGTGGTTCCGCGACACACCCGATGCACTGAATGCCTTATATGTCAGGAATGTACGAGGAGAGCTCATCCCGCTGAAAAACCTGATCACGCTGGAAGAGAGTATCAACCCGGCATCGGTTTTCTCCTTTAATCGCTATATTTCGGCTACGATTTCAGCAGGGATTCCCGACGGGTATACTCTTGGCGACGGGATTGATGCCCTCAACGGATTAGCCGGAAAAGTACTGCCCGGTGGCTTCAGCACTGCCCTTGCCGGGCAGGCCAGGGATTTCGAGGAGAGTGCATCAAGTCTTGTATTCGTCTTTATCCTGGCAATCATCCTGATCTTTCTGATCCTGGCAGCGCAGTTTGAGAGCTTTATCGATCCGCTGATTATTCTTCTGACAGTTCCGCTGGCCATTGCCGGGGCGCTCCTCACGCTATGGTATTTCGGACAAACCCTGAATATCTTCAGTCAGATAGGAATTATCATGTTGATCGGGCTTGTTACCAAGAATGGTATTCTGA
>CAYWHQ010000109.1:2719-5633 GCA_964457665.1 uncultured Prolixibacteraceae bacterium
TTGCCAACCAGCGGAAAGCTTCCGGGATAGAAAAGATGGAAGCAGTGCAGCGCGCGGCCATTTCACGTTTCCGGCCGATCCTGATGACCTCCTCGGCAATGGTGCTTGGGATACTCCCGATCGCCCTCAATATCGGGGCGTCAGCCGCAAGCAGGCAGTCGCTGGGCATCTGTGTTGTGGGCGGGTTGATCTTCTCCACATTTCTGACCCTCTATGTCATCCCTGCTGTATATTCCTATTTTTCAAGAAATCCTTCCGAAAAGATGGATATGACGCAGTTGACAACAGAAAGCACGATTGTAATGACCCAGGATGTGGATTGATATGAGAACACTGCTGATGGCATTTTGTCTGATTCTGATCCCTGCGCTGCGCGGAATCCCGCAGGAGATGCTTGAACTGGAAGATGCGATTGGCATAGGCCTGCAGCAGAATTACGGCATAATGATCGCACGCAATGATGCCCGGATTGCCTCCAACAATGCGGCGCCCGGCAATGCAGGTATGTTGCCGGTTCTGGATGCTTCCGGCACTTATACCCTGGGAGTGAGCAATGCCAGGGTAAATACGATTTCGGGGCAGGAACTTGACAATACAGCTGCACGATCCGACCTGGCAACCGCCGGGATCAACCTTCGCTGGAGACTTTTCGATGGAATGAAAATGTTCATTACCTACGAAAAGCTCAAGGTTCTTGAAGAGCGGGGAGCGTTGGCAGCCCGGATGGAAATCGAGTACACCGTGGCTGCCATCATCGTGGCCTATTACAATATCATCCGGCAGGAGTTGAGGGAGAGGATACTGAAGGAACAGGTCGACATCTCCCGATACCGGCTTGACCTTGCGCGTCTCAGGTATGAAACAGGAAGCGGTTCGGAGCTGGAATGGCTCAAGGCGAAGGTGGAACTGAACGCCGACCGGGCCGAACTGGCCAATCAGCGGACCGAATCGGGGAACTCCCGGAGTTATCTGAATGAGTTGCTGGGTCGTGACATCAATACACCCTTCATTGTTGGCGATACCATCAGGCTTCTGGATTCCCTCCGCCTGGATTCGCTCCGGCAATGGATGAACACGGGAAACATCCGGTTACAGATCACCCGGCGATCAGTGGATGAGTCAGCATTGGATCTGAAGAGCGCACGGGCTGAACAGATCCCGTTCATTGACTTTATGGCTGGTTACAACTACTACCGGAATGAAACCGGCGCATCGTTCCTGAGCTACAACCGTTATTTTGGCCCATCGGTGGGAATCAGCGCAGGAATAAAGATCTTCGACGGGCTGAACCTTCATCGTCAGGTCATGAATACGAAAATATCACTAAAAAACAGCGAGTTTGAGCTGAACAGGTTGATTTTGCGGCTTGATGCCTTTCTTTTTCGCATTTATAATGATTATCTGAACCAACTCGAGCTTGTTGGATTTGAAGCGGAGAATCTGCTTCTGGCGGAGCAGAATATGGAACTGGCCAGGGAGAGTTACGCGGTAGGGGCGATCTCTTCGCTGAACCTGAGGGAGATACAGAAGAATCTGCTGGATGCGCGGCAGCGGTACCTGAATGCCAAATTTCTCACCAAGGTGAAAGAGACGGAGCTGTTGTTGGCAGCAGGTAAGCTGGTGTATTAGTTCATGGCCGGATCAGCCGGTGAATTTGCCCAGATGGCGTATTCCTTTCCCATCGAGATCAGATGATCTCTCCACATCTTTTCAGGATTATGCGTGATGACCTCTTCGACCGTCGTGTGCGATAGTACCCATGAATTCGTACTGATCTCACGGTCGAGTTGCCGGGGGTGCCAGCCTGAATAACCTACGAAGAACCTGATTACATCCTCACGGAGTTTACCTGACAGGGCCAGCTCCCTGATTGTCTGAATATCGCCTCCCCAGTAAAGGCCTTCGAGGATCTGCATGCTGCCGGTGACATCCGGCAAGGTGTGGATGAAGAAAATGCTGTCGGTTTGAACAGGACCTCCCAGGTAAACCGGTGCATCGAAACCGGCAAAGTCTTTCATCACATCCGATACCATGGTCTGGATCGGTTTATTGATGATCACGCCAAAAGTACCGTCTTCGTTATGCTCGGCCAGCAGCACAACCGACCGCCGGAAGTAGTAATCGCTCAGAACCGGCTCGGAGATCAGGATAATTCCTTGTTTTGGCTTGACGATACCTGGTGTCATGGGTTACCGACTATTTGTTAATTTTGTTCCGGTAGTGCACAAAGATAATACCAAACATCCCGAATGGCAAACCACTCGTCAAATTATCATCTTTTTCGTGAAAAATTTCCCTGCTTTGCCTATGATGGTTTCGACTATCAGCTCGATGACAAAGGATTGCATGCAAACTGGAGTTTTTCTCTTGCAGGACAGTATGTTTTCCGGCCCACCTTGCATGTGCCCCGAAGGAGCTGGTTTCAGCCCGATGAGCTGATCCATCCTTATCTGCCATCGGTACTGTTTCATACCGGTCTCGTGGAGATGATCAGTTACTGGAAAGCCGCCTGCCCTCCCACGGTGATCATAAGGCCATACAGTCTGTCAGAAAGTCAGTTGCACTGGTGGAGAGAACTTTACCGGAAGGGGTTGGGTGAGTTTTTCTGGGTCAACGGTATTGACACAGGTACGGAACCATTCATGACCATTGAATCAAGGTCGGATCAGATACTGACCCCGGCCGCATATCCTGTTTCCGACGGACTGATCGTTCCGGTAGGAGGGGGAAAGGATTCGGCGGTGACCCTTGAAATGCTGGCGACCTTTCCGAAAACGATACCCATGATACTGAATCCGAGAGGTGCTTCGCTAAACACCATTCAGGCGAAGGGTTTCGGGAGCAACGACTTCATTGAACTCCGCCGGTCCATTGATCCGCTTTTACTGGATCTGAATGCACGGGGGTTTCTGAA
>CAYWHQ010000109.1:5643-8295 GCA_964457665.1 uncultured Prolixibacteraceae bacterium
GCATTGCTCGCTTTTCATGCTTTACTGGGCGCGCTCCTTTCGGGCAGGCGGTACATCGCGCTTTCCAATGAGCTGAGCGCCAGCGAAGCCACCATTGCCGGAACAGATATCAATCATCAGTACTCCAAGTCACTCGAGTTTGAAACAGACTTCCGCAACTACGTGGCTGCCTGTATCACACCCGATGTGGAGTATTTCAGTTTTCTCCGACCACTCAGTGAACTTCAGATTGCCAGACTCTTTTCCGGTTTTTCAGGCTTTCATAGCGTGTTCAGAAGTTGCAATGCTGGCAGTAAAACCGATACCTGGTGTGGTTCCTGCCCCAAATGCCTGTTTACCGCCGTTATCCTTTCACCTTTTTTGACAGATGATGCCCTGCTAAGGATTTTCGGAAAAGAGGTGCTTGCCGACAGGGAGTTGATTCCTTTGCTCAACCAGCTTTGCGGCATAGCGGGCGAGAAGCCATTCGATTGCGTTGGAACGACCGATGAGGTGAATATTGCTCTCTGTGAGGCGATCCGTCGCCGGGATCCGGCAAAACTACCGCCGCTTCTTGAATACTACAGGAACTCACCGGCTTACAGATCTTATCAGTCGCATGATTTTGGCAATGCCATGTTACCTGTGAATAACCGTTACCATGTCCCGGAGCCTTTTTTCCGGATTCTTCAAAGCAAATGGGATGCTTGATCTTCTGAAAGAGGAACTGGGAGGCAGATCACTGCTTATCCTCGGGTTTGGACGGGAGGGCCAGTCGACTTACACGACAATCCGGAGAATATTTCCCCGCCAGCCGCTTGTTATTGCCGACAGGAATGAGGCTGTTGCAGCCAATCCATTGCTGGCCGGCGACACCAATGTCAGGGTGATTTCTGGTACGGGATATCTGGATAAAGCGGGCACCTTTGATCTGATCATACGGTCGCCGGGCATTCCGGTATGGAACCTTAACATTCCCGCCGAACGCTTCACATCCCAGACGGATCTGTTTTTACGTCACTACGCGGCCCAGGTGACCGGTGTGACGGGTACCAAGGGTAAGAGTACCACCGCCACGCTGATTTTTCATCTTTTGCAGTCGGCAGGTTTCGATGCCATCCTGGCGGGGAACATCGGCAGTCCTCCCTTTCATTTTATAGACCGGATCAGGCCCGAGACAAAAATTGTTCTGGAACTATCTTCGCATCAGCTCGAATACCTGCACCGTGGCCCCCATATCGCCCTGCTGTTGAATCTTTTTCCGGAACATCTTGATGCATACCGTGATTTTCTTTCTTACCAGCAGGCAAAGATGAACATTGTGCGCTTTCAGGATAAGGGCGACTGGTTCCTGTATCATCATGGGGATCTGTTAATCCGGGAAAGGATGAAAGAGACAATAATCCGGCCGGATCAGCTCCCTTTTTCGGCATCGGAGGTTGTTACTCCCGGGATATATATCGACGATGACAGGGTGATGATGGACGACGGAACCTGCGCAAGAGAGATCTGGAGGATCCATCAGGACCGGTTTCTGAAGGGAGCGCATAATCTCCGCAACATTCTGGCTGCGGCAGGTGCCGCCACCTTGTCGGGCGTGGGGCCGGAGGAGATGGAAGACGGTATAGCCACCTTCAAAGGGCTGGCCCACCGGCTGGAGTATCTCGGTGAAACGAAGGGTATCCATTTTTACAACGACAGCATTTCCACGATCCCCGAAGCATGCATGGAAGCTATACGGGCACTGCCGGCTGTAGATACGCTGGTGGCCGGAGGCTTCGACAGGGGTATCCCCTATGAGGGACTTGCAGAATTTTTTCTGCAGAGCAGCGTACGTACCCTGATCCTTCTCGGGGATGCGGGCAGGAGGATCGGCGAGGCGATGGAGAAGATAAGGGCGGCCGGTCACTTCACCGGTGATTATCCACAGATATTCTACATCAGCCGGTTTGATGATTTTCTGCCACTGGCATTAAGTCGTACACGACCCGGCCATATCTGCCTGCTGTCGCCCGCTGCTGCCAGCTACGACGAGTTTGCCAACTTTGAGGAAAGAGGCAACCGATTCAGGGATTTAATCTTTAATATCCGATGAAGTATCTGATCTTATGTATGTTGATGATCTTTCTGACCATGGGCAAGGTGGGGGAGCGGGTTCATGCCCAGACCACATCATTTGCCACCGTTGTCAGGCAATACATTGAGAAATACAAGGAGGTAGCGATCAATGAAATGATGATCTACAGGATCCCTGCCAGCATCACCCTGGCCCAGGGCATTCTTGAATCGTCGTCCGGCAACAGCGACCTTGCCCGCTACGCCAATAACCATTTCGGCATCAAGTGCCACAAGGGCTGGGAGGGAAAGACCTACCATAAGGACGACGACGAAAAGGACGAATGTTTCCGTAAGTACAAGGATGCGGAAGAATCTTACCGCGATCATTCCCTTTTCCTGACCACGCGTGACCGTTACAAACTTCTTTTCGACCTGGAGATCACCGATTACAAGGGATGGGCGCATGGGCTCAGCAAGGCCGGTTATGCCACCAATCCCCGTTACCCCGAGTTGCTGATCCGGATCATCGAGGAGAACAAACTGGACCGGTTTGACACGAAGCAGGAAAGGCAGTTGGCAGTTGGCAGTTGGCAGCCGGCAGTTGGCAGTTGGCAG
>CAYWHQ010000110.1:0-8272 GCA_964457665.1 uncultured Prolixibacteraceae bacterium
AAAACATCAGGAGCAGATCGCTCATCGGGCTTGATACCATGGCCGTATTCAACCAGTTCCTGTCGCAAAGAAAATCCTTCCACGCCAATGTCGACCGTTATTTTGAACTCCTTTACCACGGATCGGAACAGCAGGCAAGGCTTTTCCTTGTGGAGGCACTGCAGCCGTCATTTTCCGCCTATCAGGAAGATCTGGACCAATTCCTCCTCACCTACCGGCTGGCGCTGACGAGATATTCCGGTTCAATCACGCAGGAGACCCGATCGAAGAGCTTTTTTTTCCTTCTGCTGGGGATATCTCCTGCTGCACTGATTCTTCTTCAACTGGCCATTTCATTGGTTGTTCTTCTTTTCATTCATCATCGATTAGATGATCACAAGCAAAGAGCATTCAATGCTTAAGGAAGAGCAGGCCGGCACGGAAGCCCGCCGGTTCAACATCCGGGTTTACGGTTTACATATTGACGACGGATGGGTGCTGGTTACCGATGAGTTCAGGCTCGGGATATATATGACGAAGTTTCCGGGCGGAGCCCTTGAATTCGGGGAGGGTACGATCGATTGCCTCCGGAGGGAATTCAACGAGGAACTACATACAGAGATTGGAGAGATTGCTCATTATTATACGACAGATTTTTACCAGCCCACAACCCTGTTGCCTTCCAATATGCAGTTGATGAACATCTACTATCTGGTGTCCCTTCTGGAGCCTTATGGATTCAGTACAACTTCACGGCGATTTGATATCCCGGCCATCGATGGGGCACAGGCCTTCCGGCGGCTCAGGATCCGGGAACTCACCGAGACGGAATTTACCTTTCCGATCGATAAATACCTGGTCTCAAAACTGAAGTCTGATTTCTCCTGATTGTATCATGCGCAAATGATCAACGACCGCTTGTATCGGATAAGAAACATGATCGTGACGCAGGGAATACTTCTGTCGTTGATTTGCCTTATCGCATGCCATCGGTCACATCCCAATACAACACTCCGGGTACAATTCCGTGACGGCCAATCAGTGCGCCTGACCCTTGAAGAGATTGATGTAAAATCGGTCATTCCGGTTGATTCGGCGGAAACAGGTCCGGGCAAAGATGCGATTTTTAACTGGCAGGTGAATGAAGCCAGCTTTTACAGGATTGGCGCAGGTAATGGCAAACAGATGCTCCTGGTGGTGAAACCCGGCGACATGATCATCGTGGATGCTTCCTTCCACTCCTTCCCCGACAACGTGACGGTGAGCGGCTCCGGGGAGACTCTCATGCTCCACACTTTCATGAATGCCTCAGAGAACAACAGAAGAAAAGCTGATTCGATCCAGAAGCTGCTGGCTGATCACAGCGATAGCGAAAGCTTTGCTGAGATTGCCACGGCGTCGGTACCTGCGTTCTCATCGATTCTCAGGGATCAGGAGCGGATACAGAAGGCATTTCTCCGCCAACATCCCTCCATGCTGGCATCCCTTATCGTACTGAATTATGGTTTCGGTCCCCGGCCTGTCCTGCCGATCGACGAGCATCCGCAATTGTATTTTGCCATCGACAGCGCCCTGGCACTGACCTATCCCAAAAACAAACATCTGATCCATCATCATAAGCGGATCTTGTCGTTCCGCAACAGGCCTGACACACCACATTAAACCTGCGGTTTATGCATTCGAACCAAAAAAAAATCTATTTCGCCTCCGACTTTCACCTTGGGATACCGGAGCATGCGCTCAGCCTGGAGCGGGAAAGAAAACTTGTAGCCTGGCTGAACAGTATAAAGGACGAAGCAGGTGCTATTTTTCTGATGGGGGATCTTTTCGATTTCTGGTTCGAATACCACACCGTTGTCCCGCGGGGTTACACCCGGCTGATGGGCACACTGGCGTCCATCACCGACTCAGGCATCCCTGTGCACCTTTTCCGTGGAAACCATGATATGTGGGCTTTTCGTTACCTTCAGGAAGAACTGGGTATTCGGCTGCACCGTGAGGCTGAGTTTTTCCAGTTCCACGGTAAAAGGTTTTACCTTGCGCACGGCGACGGCCTGGGACCAGGCGATCATGGTTACAAGTTGATCCGAAGGATCTTTGCCTGCCGGCTGAACCAGTGGCTCTTCAACTGGTTGCATCCCGACCTGGGCATTCCCCTCGCACTCTTCTGGTCGAGAAAAAGCCGTTACGCCTCCTTGAGAAAAGATTTGAGCATGGAACAGCGCACGCTTAAGATGATTAACGACCGTATTACCATCCATTCGAGAAACATACTCCGGGCCAATCCTGACGTGAGCTTTCTGATTTACGGTCATTATCACCTTCCGATGGACATGAAGATCGCAGATAATGCCAGGCAGATCGTCCTGGGCGATTGGCTGACCCACTTCAGCTATGCGGTATTCGATGGTGACAATCTGGAGATCAGATATTTCTGACGCAATCCTTCAACAAAAAGGGCGACCAGAAGGTCGCCCGGATCCATCAGATAATTGCGCAGACTATTCGGGATGAATGGCCTCAACAGGACAAACATCAGCACAAGCACCACAGTCGGTACAAACCTCCGGGTCGATTTTGTAGATATCGCCTTCTGAAATCGCTTCTACCGGGCATTCGTCAATGCAGGTTCCGCAAGCAGTGCAATCATCATTGATTTTATAAGCCATGGTTATAAAAATTTGTGGCCAAAAGGGCCGGTTAATGGATTAGTTCCCTGCAAAGGTATAAAATTTAGATTATCCAAACTATAAATGAACTTGCTATCGGACAATTCACTGTGATTTTATTCACAGAAACGTATTTATTTCAACGGCCGGAATTCCCATATCTGCCAAAATAAATACCTTTGCATCACCAAACTGAACTTTGACATGGCAAAAACAAAAAAAACTGTTGTTGAGAAGGAGAGTGTCGTTGTAAAATTTGTCGGCGACTCCGGTGACGGGATGCAGCTGACAGGCAGCATCTTCTCTGATTCAGCTGCCGTAGCCGGGAACGACCTGGCTACATTTCCCGATTTTCCCGCGGAGATCCGCGCCCCGCAGAACACCATACCCGGGGTGTCGGGATTCCAGGTACATCTTGGATCCGACAAGATACTGACCACGGGCGATATGGTGGATGTACTGGTATCCATGAATCCTGCTTCGCTCAAGTCAAACCTCAAATGGGTCAGAAAAGGAGCTACGATCATCGTGGATACTGATGCATTTGACGAAAAAGCTATTGAAAAGGCGGGGTACAAACAAAATCCCCTGACCGATAAATCCCTCGATTCCTACCAGCTTGTCAAAGCCCCTGTCACCACGCTCACAAAGGAGAGCCTTAAGGAGAAAGGTGTCGACAATAAGACGGCCGAACGGTCAAAGAACATGTTTGCCCTCGGGTTGCTTTATTATCTCTTCAACAGGGATCTCAGGCAAGCCTTCAAATACTTCGAACAAAGGTTTAAAAAGGACCCCCGGGTCATTGAAATCAATAAGATCGTTATCCAGGCAGGCTATAATTATGCCGACACCATTGAGGCCATCCATTCGCTGATCAGCATACCGGCAGCAAAAATGGAGAAGGGTCGTTACCGCAATGTCACCGGCAATGTAGCCACGGCGTGGGGTTTGCTGGCCGCTGCCGAAAAATCAGGAAGGCCCCTCTTTCTGGGATCCTATCCCATTACCCCCGCCACGGAGATCCTGATGGAGATGGCCCGTCACAAATCACTTGGCGCCAAAGTGTTTCAGGCCGAAGATGAGATTGCGGGAATTTGTTCAGCCATCGGAGCCTCCTTTACCGGGTCGCTCGCCTGCACCACCACCTCCGGGCCTGGTCTCTCCCTTAAAAGTGAAGCCATCGGACTGGCCGTCATGACCGAACTCCCGCTGGTTATCGTCAACGTACAGCGCGGCGGACCATCCACCGGTCTTCCAACCAAATCGGAACAGTCGGACCTCATGCAGGCACTCTTCGGCCGTAACGGAGAGGCTCCCGTCATCGTAATCGCCGCCTCTACCGCCGACAATTGCTTTTACTACGCCTATATGGCTGCCAAATACTCACTCGAACACATGACCCCGTGCATCCTGCTCACCGACGGTTCCCTGGGATTCGGTTCTGCCTTGTTCAAAATCCCGAAAATGGCCGACCTGCCTCCCATCCATGCACCTCTCGCCAAACCCAACGATCCCGACTACAAACCTTACCGGCGTGATCCTGAAACACTCGTCCGCCAGTGGGCCGTTCCCGGCACTGAAGGATTGCGTCACCGGATCGGGGGACTGGAAAAGGAGAACATCACGGGGGTGGTAACCACCGACCCGATGAACCACCAGCTTATGGTCGACATCCGGGCAGCCAAAGTTGAAAAGATCGCCGATTTTATCCCAGAGCAGGAGATCGAGGGCGATAAAGAAGGTGACCTGCTGGTTGTAAGCTGGGGCGGCACCTACGGATCTGTGAACTCAGCCGTTAAAAAAGCACAGGCTGAAGGGAAAAAAGTCAGCCATGCCCATTTTCACTATATCTGCCCATTACCAAAGAATACCGAAACCCTGCTGAAAGGATTCAGGAAAATCCTGGTATGCGAACTTAACTCCGGGCAGTTTGTCAATTACCTGCGCATGAAATTCCCTATGCCCAATTACTACCAGTTTAACAAAGTTCAGGCATTGTCCTTCATGATCACCGAATTAACTGAAAAGTTCAACCAACTACTGGAGGATAAATAATATGGATTTCGTCAATACAACCATAGAACGGTCAACGGTTCAATTGTCCAAGACCGACTTCGAAAGCGACCAGATGGTAAAATGGTGCCCGGGTTGCGGCGCCCATGCCATCCTTAGCGCAGTGGAACGGGTATTTCCGAAAATCGGATACAGGAAGGAAAATTTCTGCATGATATCCGGCATCGGGTGCTCCTCCCGTTTTCCCTATTATGTCAACACCTACGGGATCCATGGCATCCACGGACGTGCCGCCGCCATTGCCACCGGGGTCAAGATCGCCAACCCGCGCCTTTCGACCTGGGTAGCCACCGGCGACGGCGATTCGCTCGCCATCGGTGGTAATCACTTCATTCATGTTATCCGGCGGAATGTCGACCTTAACATCATTCTCTTCAATAACCAGATCTACGGTCTGACCAAAGGACAATATTCTCCGACCACCCCGATGGGTAAGGTAACCAAAACCTCCCCGCAGGGCACCATCGAACATCCTTTCAACATCGGCGAACTGGTACTCGGAGCCCAGGGTACTTTTTATGCCCGGGTTCCCGACAACGACATCAACCTGATGACCGAAGCCATGTTCGAAGCAGCCAAACACGACGGCACCTCGGTGATGGAGATACTGCAAAACTGTATCATCTTTGCCGACAAAGCCCATTTCGATGTGATCTCCCGCGAAGTGAGAGAGGATACCATGCTGGTTGTCAGAAATGGCGAACCAATGCTTTTTGGAAAAGACAAAAAGAAAGGACTCCGGCTCAACGGTACCCAGATTGAAGTGGTAGAAATCGGTAAAAATGGCATTACTGAAAACGATATCCTCATCCACGACCGGTACAATCCCGATCCCGGAATCCACCTGATGCTTTCAAAACTGGCACCCCCTCATTTCCCGATGGTTTTTGGCGTGATCCGCTCGGCTATGTTCCCCACTTATGACGACCTCGTCCAGGAACAGATCAAATACGCGAAGGAGACCAGCAAGATCAAATGCATGGACGATCTGCTCAACGCCGGAGATACCTGGGAAATCAAATCAGGGGGAGCGAGACGGTAAAGGTGCTGCCTCTGCCGGGCTCGCTGCTGACTTTGATCGTACCTTTGTGCATCTGCACAAATTCATAACACAGGATAAGTCCGAGTCCGGTTCCTTTTTCACTGCCTGTCCCGGTCGTCGTGAACATGGTTTCGATGCGGAAAAGATTCCCGATCGACTCTTCATTCATGCCAACGCCTGTATCAGTGACCATCACATCGATGCTATTCTGTCCGCGGAGGGATGATATCCTTACAAGCCCTCCCTTCTCAGTGAACTTGATACTGTTGTTGATCAGATTCCTGAAAACGGTTGCAGCCATATTCGGATCGGCAAATACCATCGTACCGTTTTCCACCTGGTTTTGCAAGATAATACCCTTCTCATTCGCCGACGGACGCAAGGTATGAAACACCTCGTTGATCAGCAGCGCCAGGTCCATCTCCTCGGGATTGAAGGTGATACGCCCCCGCTGAATGTTTGACCAGACCAGCAGGTTTTCAAGCAAACGGTATGCGCCGTCAGCAGCGGTCTTGACCTGGCGCGCAAAATGTTTTCGCTCCTCGTCCGTCGACTCATCATAGGCGTCGATCAGCAGATTCGAAAAACCCAGGATCGAATTAAAGGGGCTCCGTAAATCGTGACTGATGATGGAAAACAATTTGTCCTTGGTCGTATTCAGTACTTTCAGGTCGTCGGAAATCCTTTTCAGTGCCAGTTCGTTCCCCTTTCTGATCGTAATATCCCTCATGATCAGAAGGAAACCGAGCAAACGGTGATGGCGGCTGTAAAGTACGGTCTTGATCACATCGTACCACCTTGCATCATCCGCACCGTTATGAAACTCAAATCTGTCGTCGTGATCCCTCTCCGAGACCCGCAGACGTTCTGCAAGCGAAGGAAAAACCTTTTCAAGTTCCCTGCCAATACAGTCGGGCCCCATCCCGAAACTATTACGGAACGCAGGATTGATATCCACAATATGAGAACCCCTGGTCAGCACCAGCAATCCGTCGGGCAGCTTCTCAATCATGGTCCTGTGTCCAACCGGAACAATGTCGAAAAGCTCATCCCTGATTATTCCGGTGAGAAAGATTATCCCGGAAAACATGATACCCATCGGTGAAATGTCAAGGCCTTCCAGAGGATTCACCTTACTCAGGTAAAGAATAACCGTGAAGACGGGGAACAGCGAGGCGGGAACCGTGTACCAGGCTTTTCGTGCGTATATGACAGGTTTCATGACGATCTGCCGGATAAGTAACACGTTACCGGTAATGATGAGCAGCACCGAATAAACCGCCGCCACATAATAACCGGGTCCGTGATGGTAAATGAGTATATTGTTCCCTGCCGGACTCCAGGAAAAATCTTTCCAGACAATATGCAGATAATCATTCAGCCAGGCCAGAAGGATCACTGTCACGGGGATTACCCAGAGAAGCCAGAATACCTTCCCGGGAATTAACTTTCGCTCCTCCATGAAGGTCAGGATAAACCTGAGAAAAAAAACCGGCGCAGTGAGCGCTCCGATATACTCCACCTGCGAAAAAAACAGCTTGAATGGAATAGTGTTGACTGCCGATTCAAAGGCAGCTGCCAGAGTCCATTCCGACAGCATCAGCATCATAAAAAAAAATGGCAGCCGGCCTGCAACAGATTTGCGGAAATAGATAGTCAACCCGATCTGCAGGGTGATAAAGGCTATGATCAGATATATCCAGGTAATTGAGGTTACTTGCCAGTTCACCTTGTAAAGATACATCAATCAACCATGCGGCTGAAAATTCATCGTAAAATGTAATAATTTTGTGATATGATCAGGGAATTTCAGCAATTCGTTAAGATGCGATGCGGGGTTCCTGCCGGGTCCAGGATATTGCTTGCCGTAAGTGGTGGAATGGATTCAGTTGTGATGACCCATTTCTTTCACCGGTCAGGGTTCGATGCTGGTATTGCCCACTGCAATTTTTCCCTCCGCGGGCAAGAGAGCGACGGTGATGAAGCATTTGTTGCAGCGCTGGCTGCTGACTTAAAGATGCCTTTCCATACCCGGACCTTCAACACGAAAAGACATGCTGCCGACGGAAAAATATCGATACAGATGGCAGCAAGGGACATGCGGTATGAATGGTTCGAGAAGCTCAGACAATCATCTGGTTACGATTTCATCGCCACTGCTCATCATCTCGACGACCAGGCGGAGACCTTCTTCATTAACCTGTTGCGCGGAACCGGTATTGCCGGATTGCACGGCATTATGCCGCGGCAGGCATGCCTTATCCGCCCCATGTTGTTCACGGGACGGGAGCGGATCGAAACCTTTGTCAGGGATAACCGGATTGCCTACCGGACCGACTGTTCCAACAACGAGGCAACATACCTTAGGAACAAGATCCGACACCAGTTGTTACCAGTTTTGACAGACCTCAGCCCCGGTTGGCTCAACGCCCTGAGTACAACCATCAACCATCTGAGGGACTCAGAACAAATACTCACACGATATATCGAATTACTTAAAAGTCAACTG
>CAYWHQ010000111.1:0-8255 GCA_964457665.1 uncultured Prolixibacteraceae bacterium
TGCCTCCTTGATCGCATACAGATCATTTCCCCTGACCCCCAGCCGCATCTCAACAATCTTGTTCTGCCGGGAATCGTTGTTATCAAGTTTCAGTTTCACTTCAGCGTTGATCACGCCATCAAAATAGGTATTCAGTTTGTTCACCTTTTCGGTAATGAAGGCCTCAAGTTTTTTATCTGCCTTGAAATGAACCGAATTGATTATGACATCCATTTCCACCTCCTTTTTAAATGATAGTTATGCCCTTGGATGGGCCTGTTTATAAACTTTTTTCAATTTCTCAACCGTGTTATGCGTGTACACCTGTGTCGCCGATAAACTGGCATGCCCCAGAAGCTCCTTCAGCGCGTTGAGATCTGCCCCGCCGTTGAGAAGGTGCGTGGCAAAGGTGTGCCTCAGAACATGCGGACTCCTGTGATCATGCGTGGTTACCAATCCAAGATAGTGATGCACCAACTTATAAACGAATCTTGGATATATCCGCTTTCCGGTATCGGTTAAAAAAAGGGTATCAATATTATCATATTCCATCCTTTTCCACGCAATATAAGATTTCAGCAAATTGCCGTATTTGTTACTGAACGGGATCAACCGCTGTTTATTTCTTTTTCCGGTGACTTTGATCGTACGCCTCTGAAAATCAATATCCGAATCATCAAGAGCCACCAGCTCAGCCAATCGCATCCCGGTGTGATAAAGCGTTTCGATGATCACCCGGTCACGCAACCCGCCAAAACCCTCTGGAAACGCTATGTCGTCCAAAAGTGCGTTCATCTGGTCCTTTTCTATAAACACCGGTAAACGTCGCGACATTTTTGGGGCAGTGATCTTGCGCATCGGACTGGTTTCAATAAACTCCTCCCTGGTCAGAAAACGAAAAAAACTCCTGAGCGTGGTAAGCTTACGGTTGATCGTACGAGCAACCACCCCCGACTCCATCAGGCTGGCCAGCCAACCACGGATCATTTGATGCGTGACCAGCGATGGATCATCTGCCCCGAAATTATCCCTGAGAAAAAGAAAAAATTGATCTAAATCTTTCCCGTATGCGGTGACGGTGTGTTCTGAATACCGTTTTTCAAACCTGATATATGCTAGAAAACGCTCCTTCACTGCGTAAAATGAAAAAACCTTGCCCGTCAGAACAAATATAGGGATAAATATGCTCAAATATTCATCCCGGGCAAAGTTTTTTTTTATTTCAGCAACCCTGCTCTTCCGACTGCAGCTTCTGAATGAAGATGGCACGCTGAATGACATCGCGGCGCTTTACGGAAGGTTTCGTGAATTTCTGCCTTTCACGCAACTCCTTTACAACACCTGTTTTCTCGAATTTCCGTTTCAGCTTCTTTAAAGCCCTGTCAATGCTTTCGCCTTCTTTCACTGGTACGATAATCATGCCTGAATGCTCGCTTTCTTTAAAATGTTAATGATAGTATTAATTCAAAACGGGTTGCAAAAATACAATGTCTGTTTCAATTTTCCAAATACTTTAGCACTTTCCCCTGCCGTCATCCTTGTCAGTCAAGAATTTCGGGCAAGAGTTGGACACTAACCAAAAAGTTATATCTTTGCCGCCTCATTCAGGGATGTTAGCTCAGTTGGTTTAGAGCATCGCCTTGACAGGGCGGGGGTCGTGGGTTCGAATCCCTCACATCCCACAAAAGATCCGGATCACAAACCGGATTTTTTTTGCTGTTCAGGTTTCTATAATTTTGATCCTGGCATTCCGACCAAAATGCCCCATCAATAAATCAAAATGAAAATCAGATTCCTTGGCTCTGCAGGAGGAGAAGTCACCGGCTCGGCCTACCTTATCGAAACAACCCGGTCAAAAATACTGGTAGAATGTGGTATGTTCCAGGGCGGTAAAAGGGCTGATTCCCTTAACCGTCAGGATCCGGATCCTTTCCGGGATATCCAGGCTGTCCTGGTCACTCACGCACATCTGGACCATTCCGGACGGCTTCCCCTGCTTGCAGCCCTGGGTTTGCACCCTCCGGTATTCGCCACCGAAGCCACCCTGGAAATCACCGCACTGATCCTCAGGGACTCAGCACACGTACAGGATGCCGATACCCGGCGCCTAAACAGAAAAAGAGCCCGGGCCGGACTTCCGCCTGCCTCACCGTTGTATACCCTCGATAATGCAGAAGAGATAATCCGTCAGTTCAGACCGGTTAACTATCAGACCATCGTCGAGATCACTTCCGACATCTCCGCAGAATTTTCGGAAGCAGGCCATCTGCTGGGTTCCGCATCCATCCAGTTACGGGTGAAGGAGAACAACCAGGTCAAAAAAGTGGTCATTTCAGGTGACCTCGGACCTAAAGGTGTTCCCATCCTTCAGGATTTTGAAGAGATCAGCAGCGCCCATGCCGTACTGATGGAATCAACCTACGGCGACAGAAACCATCGCCCCCTTAACGACACCATTGAAGAATTTGTACAGATTGTAAGCGAAGCTGTAAAGAAAAATGGTAAAATCCTCATCCCCACCTTTACGGTCGGCAGAACCCAGTTGCTGATCGATATTCTCGCCCATATGTTCAGGACCAACCAGGTGGCCCCGTTCCCGATCTTTCTCGACAGTCCGATGGCTATTGAAGCCAGCGCCATTTATCTTCGCCACCCTGAACTTTATGACGAGGAGATGCTTGCCTTTATCAGGGAAAAACCTCTGCTCGAAGACCTCCGCACCCTGAAGTTATGCCCCACAGCTGCAGATTCCATGGCCATCAACAACGCCCCCGGGCCTTTTATGGTGCTGGCCGGCAACGGAATGTGCAATGCAGGCCGGATACTTCATCATCTTAAATACCACCTTTGGAAATCAGAAACCCATGTTATTATCGTCGGGTACCAGGGACACGGAACACTGGGCAGACTACTCGTGGACGGTGTGAAAAAAGTTAAGATATTCGGAGAGACCATCGCCGTGAAAGCTAATATCCATACATTGGGCGGTTTCAGCGCCCACGCCGGACAAAAGGACCTTCTGGAATGGTTCCGCCCGCTGTCCCCTTCCAATCCCAGACTTTTTATCATACATGGAGAGAACCACGCACGTGAGGCGCTTGCCCGGGAGATCAGCAAACAATTCGGCATTAAGGCAATTCTTCCGGAGATGGGAGAATCCGTAGTCCTTTGAAGACCACCTCCACTTTTATTCAAAGATATTTCCTGATCATATCGATCATATCGTTAGCCCTTATCGGCTTTGCCAGAAAGTCACGACAACCCGCATCGTACGCCGCCCTCTGATCTTCGGGTTCAGCATAGGCGGTCTGTGCAATCACGGGAAGAGCCTTCCTGTTCGTAACAATATGCCGGGTCGCATCAAGCCCATTCATGCCTGGAAGCCTGATATCCATCAAAACAAGATTGATATCAGGGTTGGCCATGCAGATCTTCACTGCCTCTTCGCCTTCCCTCGCATGCAGAATCCTGGCACGCGTCGGTCTGAGTAAAACATCCATGTAACTGAAATTTACCTGGTCATCCTCAACGATAAGAATGGCTTTGTCTTCCCAGTTGATGTCCCAATCCATAAAATTATGCGCTGATAAATATGCGGTAAAATTAAGTTGTACATTTGAATAAAAAAAATGCGACTGCGGAGAACAAAAATAGTTGCAACCCTGGGTCCGGCTTCCAGTAGTTACAAAGTCATGCGGCAGCTTGTAATGGCAGGAATGGATGTTGCCCGGCTGAACTTCTCCCATGGCAGTTATGAAGACCATGCCATGGTTATCGAAAATCTGAGAAAGATTTCCATTGAACTGAACAAGCCGGTGACGATGCTTCAGGACCTTCAGGGCCCGAAAGTCCGCGTTGGCTCTTTGAAGGATGGCACAATAAGGCTCGACCGGAACATGAATGTAACCCTGATCCCACAGGAGCATTACAGTGGGGCAAGCCATGAAATACCCATCGACTATCCGCACGCCGCCGAAGAAGTCCGCCCCGGTATGCAGATACTGCTTGCCGATGGTCTGTTTGAACTCAGGGCGAAAGAGATATCGGGTCACTCGATCCGATGTACGGTTATCGAAGGAGGAATGCTGACAAGCCGCAAGGGTGTAAACTTTCCTCAGTGTAATCTGATGTTGCCTGCGATTACTGAAAAAGATATCAGGGATCTGGAATTTGGACTTGGTCAAAAGGTCGACTGGATATCGCTTAGTTTTGTCAGGGATGCGGAGGATGTAAGAAACCTGAAAAAAATGATCCGGGAACGTGGCTACAACAACCCGGTGATCGCAAAAATCGAAAAGCCGCAGGCGGTGGAACATCTGGATGCCATCCTGGCCGAGGTCCAGGGTATTATGGTTGCTCGCGGAGATCTTGGAGTTGAGATGAGTCCGGAGAAAGTTCCCATGCTGCAGAAGAAAATAATCGAATCCTGCAACCGTCTGGGTATCCCTGTCATCACAGCCACGCAGATGCTGGAAAGCATGATCCATGAACCCCGCCCTACCCGTGCCGAAGCTAGCGACGTGGCCAATGCCGTCATCGACGGCACCGATTGTATCATGTTGTCAGGTGAATCAGCCATCGGGGATTTTCCGGTTAAAGCCGTGGAAATGATGGATAAAATCGCACGGGAAGTGGAATCCGGAATCCGATTTAAAAGCTACCCACCGGTCGACGGCACAAAAATTATGGCACTAAGTGAATCGGCAGCAGCTATGGTGAAAATTGTCAACCCGGCCTGTATCGTGGTCATGACATCCACCGGGAAAAGCGCCAAATATGTTGCGGCCGAGCGACCCTGCACTCCGGTACTTGCCTTCACCATGAACGAAAGAGTATATCATGCCCTGAACCTGCTCTGGGGAATCACTCCTGTACTGATACAGGAAAAAGCTTCCGGCTTTGACGAGATGATAAGCATTGCAGAAAAAGTAGTTATAGACCTTGGAATCGCGAGAACCGGCGATACAATTATAATATTGGGAGGCATTCCACCAGGTGAACCGGGCGGGACCAATTTCATAAAAATACACACTTTAGAATAACGAAGTATCCGAAGTACGAGAGGATCAACGAACAAGATAACAAATTCCAAAATTAAAGTTGATCCCCTGCATCAGGTTGAATTTTTCATTCCCGAATTCCGCTGAATTCGTGGAAAACCAGTATGATGCCTTGACATCAATCCCCCATCTGGAGTAATTCCCGAACTTCACGAGGGCACCAAGCTCAGGAGTGAGGAGAAAGCCCCATTCGCTGTCGTAAATATCCCAGTTCTGTAAAATGACATGCTGCTCCATATAATTTCCTCCCACGGCAAGCCCGATGTAAGGGGATATCATTTTTTCAGGAGTAAAATAGTATAAGGTGTTGAACCTGAAAGGAACCATATAGGCATAGCGGTAATGCGATGCGGTAATTGCAAGACCGTCGTCGAAATAATAGGTTTTGCGGGGAAATTTCTCATAATAATTATTCCACCCCACCTCAAAACCAAGGGTAAGATTGTCGAACACAAAATACCTGCCGGTAAATGAACCTCCCATGGGCGACGTTACAGAGATAAACCGGCTGAAATCCCCCACCGGAATGCTGATATTCCAGCTGAGTGTATAAATGGACCTTGGCTGATAACCGGAACTTTCTGGTTTCTCCTGAGCAGAAGCACAGGTGAATAAACAACAGATTAATGCCAGAGTTATTATGTTTTTTTTCATCGGTTCAGGTATTAATGGGTTCTCAAAACCGGTGTCTGAATGAAACACTGATCAATATTCTCAAGAATCTGCTGGGTAGTATGCGTCCCGTTCATCAGTCCGCGTATATAGGCTGTCCAAATAAGATAGAGCTTGTTGTTATGAGCCGGGGCATTTTTCAGGTCCAACAGGTCGATCACCAGGGTTCCTGATGCATAATAGTTCAGAACCGGCGGATAATAAGGATACCAGTAATCGTATTCCGGGTAGCCCCAGTACCACGGATCATAATAGGTATAATAATCCCAGTACCACCCGGGATAATAATAAACATTGGTCACCTCGATGGCGGCAACATTAATGCCAAGATGCGGTTCTTCAGCCCTGGAAACCCTTGCGTAGCCCCTGTCCTGCATATTCTTAACGATTCGGTCAATAATCTGCCTGGCCTCGGGTGAGGAGATTCTGGAACTGTCTCCGTCCTTGATAAGACTAATGGAATCGGCGATCGCAAAGGTTTTAAACGAAGTAAAATCAGCCTTGGTGTCGTATTTGGTGATGTCGACCAACTGTTCGGAATTAATCTCATAATCATCCGGGTAATATGAGCAGGATGATACCATGAAGATGGTAAAAAGGAAAGCCGGAACAAACAGAATTGATTTCATGATTTCTTCGTTGAAAATTATATTTCAAAGATAATCAAAGTGGAAAAAAAGCTGCATTACTATAAAAAAGTTATGTCTTCAGGCGGATGACCTTCCCATTTTTACGTGATTCCTCTGCTGCAAATCCCATGATATGGCTTTCGAGCGACTGGCTGACGGTGGTTGTGAGGAAGGCAGGGTCCTGCTGTATGACAGCCTCCAGAAAATTACGCATCAGCATCCAGTCGCCTCCTCCATGCCCGCTGTTTTTATATTTCCATAACTCTTCCTCGGCAGGAACCATCCTTACCGTTTGATTGTTTCTGAAATCCGTCAGATGCAGCTCATGCATGTCGCCATACAGGTCTCCCATCGCGCCCATCAGCCTGGTCCGCCTGCCCCCGTAAGAGGTGAAAGCCTCCATGGAAAAGGCAGCCGTGATATTTCCATCAAACATCATGGAGGTGATATAATGATCCGGCTGATCGTTGTCCATCCTGTAAACACATCTGCCGTAATTGGTAGTTTTCAGTAATTCCATAACTGCGCCGGTCTGCTTCTCTTTTTCTTCCGGTAAATCAAACACATAGGTCCAGTTTCTTGTTTCCGCATAGACTTTGGCGGCCGAATATGGGCACTCTTTTTCCACGCTGCAGCCTCCAAGGCACCTTTCCGTTGATCCCTCCGGGGCATTCTGGCGGGTGAACCATTTCAGATCTCCCATGGCCGCTATCTGCCGGCACGGTTTACCAATGATCCAGCGCAGAATATCAAGATCGTGACAGGATTTCGCAAGGATGATGGGTGTGGACGCTCTGGAACTGTGCCAGTTACCGCGCACATACGAGTGCGACATATGGATATGCTCTATAGGTTCCAGGTGCTGCACACTGACCAGATCCCCGATTGCGCCGGAATTCACCAGCTGGTGCATTCGGATAAAATAGGGAGCGTACCTGAGCACATGGCAAACACCCACGATCCTGCCTGTACGTGTGACCATCCTGTCGATTTCCCTGCATTGTTCCGCCGTTTGTGCCATCGGTTTTTCCAGCAGCACGTCATAACCCATGGAAAGCGCTCTCAGGCAAGGTTCGTAATGAAGATGATCAGGCATGGTGATCAGGATCACGTCAGCCCATTTGGGTCTGTCGAAAACCTGTTCCCACGTGTTGAATCGATTCTCGTCCCTGATTGAATGCTTCTTCGCATAACGTTCATTTCGAATCTGCACAGGTTCCGCCACTCCGACAATCCGGATCTGATCAGGAAAACTCAGTGCATAATTCCCATAGGTATTCCCTCTCGATCCGGCACCACAGGTGATGGCGCTTAATTGCCGGCCCGAATTTCCAGCAAGAGGTTCATACACCCGATCGTAACCCAATGAATACTCCAGCGTTCGCGAGAGGTCTCTGCCTGATCCTGAGAAACCAAGAGCTGTAGCCCCCAATGTAAGTCCGATTCCCTTCAGTGCTTCACGTCGTGTCAGTTTTCCTGCCATTTGTTGAGAAATGTTACATATTTAACTTCTGCTTCAGCAATTTATAGCCCGTACTGGATGCCCTCAGCGAAGCACCGTTCTTCATTATTACCGAATAGGATTCCTTGTCATAATACTCGATCCTGTCGATGAAAGAAGCATTGATGATAAATGAGCGGTGGATCCTGATGAACCTTTCAGGATCCAGATGATTCTCAAAATACTTCATCGTTTTCTCTTTCAGGAACCTGTTTTCGCGGGTATGGATCATCACATAATCACCCTCCGCCTCAAGAAATAGTACATCATCCACGGGGATGACATGAACCTTATGGCGAACCTTTACGGCAATGCGTTGAAGCAATTCCGGTGACTCCCCGGCTGCGCTGACAATCGCCCGGGTCTCCGTGGCCGGTGCCATTCCCTGAGAAAACTGCTGGACCGCCTTGTTCA
>CAYWHQ010000112.1:0-8205 GCA_964457665.1 uncultured Prolixibacteraceae bacterium
TTCTGCTTTAAAACCCTTTTATCAATAAATCCTTCTGGCGACCCGGCGGTAAAAAACCCTCTTCACATGTTCACCTGTTCACCTGTTCACAATCTTCCCGAAATCGTCAGCCGCTTTCACAACGCCGGCGCCGCCACGGAAATCCTTCCCTTCGGCTCCGGCCATATCAACGACACCTACCGGGTAAAGATGTCGGGAGCCGGCGGCGATTTTGTGCTTCAGCGCATCAACCACAAGATATTCAGGAATGTCGGCGGACTGACAGACAACCTTGTGCATGTGGCAGAACATGTACGTAAAAAACTGGCAGCAGCGCCGGACCGCTTCGGCGGGTTCAGGATGGTTCAGCCGGTGGCTGCCCTGGACGGGACTTACGTTTACTGCGATCCGGAGGGGAACTGGTGGCGGATGTATGGGTTCATCCCCGGCCGGAGCTACGACCTGGTGACCGATCCCAGACTGGCTTATGAAGGCGGCAGGGGCTTTGGTACCTTCTTTTTGCTGACCGGCGATGTGGATGCCTCTAAACTGGTGGAGACGATCCCCGATTTTCACCACTATGGTTCCCGGATGGCCATGTTCCGGGAGGCGGTGAAAAACGATGCCGCCGGCAGGGTTAAAGAGACCGGACCGGAGATCGCATTTATCGAAGCGAGGGAGGAAGAGATGATGACCATCCTCCGGCTCCAGAAAAAAGGAGAGCTGCCGCTGCGGGTCACACACAACGACACCAAGTTCAACAACATCCTCTTTGATGACCAGGACCGGGCGATCAGCATCGTCGATCTCGACACGGTGATGCCGGGAACGATTCTCTTCGACTTCGGGGATGCGATCCGCACAGGCGCCAATACCGGCGCCGAGGATGAACTGGACCTTGAGCGGGTGGGCATCAACCTTGCGATGTTCGAAGCCTATGCCCGCGGGTTCCTCGAAAAAGCCGGGCCTGAACTAACCCATGCCGAAAAGGAGCACCTCGCCTTTTCAGCCAGGTTCATGACCTGCATCATCGGTCTGCGGTTCCTCACCGACCACCTCAACGGGGATGTCTATTACAGGATCCATCATCCAAACCATAACCTCCACCGCACCAGGGCCCAGTTCCGGCTTCTCCGGAGCATGGAGGATCATCGGGATGAAATGAGAGCAATCATATCCCGTTTTGCGCACCTTTAGATAGCTCCTTTTCACCACGGCTGACCGGAAATTTATCTAACTTTGGAGCTGATCCTCCAGCCAAAGAAAAACCCATGAAACGAATTACCACCATCCTGCTATGTCTTGTATTGTCAGCCCTGGTATTCCCGCTCCGGGCCCAGGATTCCCCCATGAACATCATCCCGGCCCCGGTGGAATACAAGCCGGAGAAAGGATCTTTCACGATCACGGAAGAGACACGGATCCTCATTGCAGCCAGAAGTGAAAAACTGCGGTTTGCCGGAGAACTTTTGGCAGAGACAATCCGTTCGCTCGGTGGCCCTGAAGTGAAAACAGCTCCGTATGATGAAAAAGAAAAGGCCGTCAATGCCATCCTCCTCACCATAGCAAAAAAGGGAAAAGAGGAGTCCGGTTCGCCGGAGGGGTATACGATCAAAGTCGCCCCCCACGGGGTGGTGATCACCGGCAATACCGAATCCGGTACCCTGTATGGCGTACAAAGCCTCCTCCAGATGCTCGGCGACAAAGGCGCCTTCCTGCCCTGCGCCGTGGTCCGCGACCATCCTGCCTTTGCCTGGCGCGGGATGCACCTGGATGTCTCCCGCCATTTCTTCCCGAAGGAGTTCGTGAAAAGGTACATAGACCTGATCGCGATGTACAAGATGAACATATTCCACTGGCACCTTACCGATGACAATGGCTGGCGGATCGAGATCAAAAAATATCCGAAATTGATGGAGATTTCGGCCTGGAGAGTCGACCGGGAGCATCTGCCCTGGGGGGAGCGCCCTCCGCAGCAACCCGGCGAGCGCGCCACTTATGGCGGTTATTATACCCAGGATGAGATCCGGGAGATCGTTCGTTACGCGGAATTGCGGAACGTCACAGTCATCCCGGAAATAGAGATGCCGGCCCATTCGGTGGAGGTGCTGGCAGCCTACCCGCAGTTTTCATGCACGGGCGGCCCCTTCACGGTACCCCCCGGCTCCTACTGGCCCAACATCGACATCCTCTGTGCGGGAAACGATTCGGTTTTCACCTTCCTGGAAGATGTGCTCACCGAGGTCATCGACCTTTTCCCTTCCTCCTATATCCACATCGGGGGCGATGAAGCCGACAAGTCCCGCTGGAAGGTGTGCCCGAAATGCCAGCAGCGCATGAAAGAAAACGGGCTGAAGGATGAGAAGGAGTTGCAGAGCTACTTCATCAAAAGGATGGAGAAGTTTATCGTATCGAAGGGGAAAAAGATGATCGGATGGGATGAGATCCTCGAAGGTGGGCTGGCCCCCGAAGCCACGGTGATGTCGTGGCGCGGGATCGAAGGCGGTATCGCGGCGGCGCGCCAGGGGCACGACGCCATCATGACCCCTACTTCTCATTGCTATTTCGACTATTACCAGGCCAACCCGAAGTTCGAACCCAAAGCCATCGGAGGATTCACCACACTGAAAAAGGTCTATTCCTACCACCCGGTTCCTGAAGAACTCACCGCTGAAGAGGCAAAACATATCCTGGGCGCTCAAGGCAATGTTTGGACGGAATTCATCCCCACCCCGTCGCATGCCGAATACATGGCCCTGCCGCGCATGATCGCGCTGGCCGAAGTGGTCTGGACACCGAAGTCGCTGCGCGACTGGGATGACTTCCGCCGCCGGCTGGAGGTCCGGTTCAAAACCCTCGACCGCATGGGGATTAACTATTCCAAAGGTTCGTTCAAAGCCGACATCCGGACAGGATACGATGCGAAAACGGGTAAGGTCATGGTAACCCTTTCATCCGAGCAGCCTGGAGTGCCGATCCGTTATTCTACCGACGGAAAAGACCCTGACAAGGGTTCCTCACTCTACACCGGACCCTTTGCCGTGGATGGTAACTGCATCCTCAAGGCGGCCTTGTTCGTGAACGACACGATGAAGGAAGAACCTTCCGAAATCCAGCTTATCTTTCACAAAGCAATCGGAAAACCGGTTACCTATCTGTCGAAATACAGCTACCGCTACCCGGCTGCGGGCGATGGAGCGCTTACCGACGGTATCCGCGGATCCACCAATCACCGGGATGGTTATTGGCAAGGTTTCCTTGGGAAGGATGCCGAGGTGATCATCGACCTGGGAAAAGAAGAGCCCATCAAAAACGTAAGCGTGACTTACCTGCGCAATCAACGCTCATGGATATTCCTTCCCGACTTTACGGAATTTTCCCTCTCCTCCGATGGTAAAAAATATCATTCCATCAACGAACAGTTGAACAAGTTCAAACAGAAGGACGAAGAGGTGGCCATCCTGCCACTCTCGCAGATCTTCCCCTCCACTCCGGCACGATTCATCAAAATCAAGGTAAAGAACCCCGGCGTTTGCCCTTCATGGCATGAGGGAGCCGGGGAGAGCTGCTGGATCTTTCTGGATGAGATCCTGGTATATTGACCTGGTTTTTCGGGTTGAACCAGACGGTCACACCGTCATGATATCCTTCTCCTTCAGCTCCAGCAGTTTATCAACCTTCGAAATGTACTCGTCGGTTATCTTCTGGATGTCGGTTTCCAGCTTTTCCACCTCATCCTCCGGAACACCGTCCTTCTTGAGTTGTTTGGCTGTTTCGTTGGCGGTACGCCGGATATTGCGGATAGAGATGCGGGCGTTTTCCCCTTCGTTTTTGGCCTTCTTCACCAGATCCCGCCTGCGCTCCTCGGTCAGGGGTGGCACCATGATCCGCAGGATCTCCCCTTCATTCTTAGGGTTGAAGCCAAGGTTGGCCGCCTGAATGGCTTTCTCGATCAGTCCGAGCACGCTTTTATCCCAGGGCTGAACGATGATCTGCCGTGCATCAGGGGTACTGATGTTGGCTGTCTGATCCAGCGGGGTCATTACGCCGTAATAGTCGATCTTCAGCCCATCCAGCATCTGGGGGCTGGCTTTGCCGGCCCGGATCTTCTGAAATTCCTTCTCCAGGTGTGCCACGGCGCCCTGCATCCCCTCCTTCGCCTCATCCAGGCAAAATTCAGTTTCTTCAGTCATAAGATATCCTTTTGATCCTCGCAAAAATAATGAAAGTTTCACAGGAGAGTTTCATATTTTTGCCGCCATGAGAAAATTGGTGATCGGAGCGGATATCGGGGGCAGCCACATCACCTGTATTCCGGTGGATCCCATCATTCCCCGGGTGCTGAACGAACATATCTTGCGCCGCCCTGTCGATCCGCACGCATCTGCGGCTGAGATCCTCGCCAACTGGCAAGAGGCCCTCCGGGAGACCATTCGTTTGTGCACACCCGAAGCAATTACCGGAATCGGGTTCGCAATGCCTGGCCCTTTCGACTATCCGGAAGGAATTGCCTGGTTCCGGGGTGTCCAAAAATACGATAATCTTTACGGGGTAGATGTACGCGGGGAGATCCTCCGGAGGCTGGGCCTGCACTCCGGTTTTCCGGTGCGCTTCCTGAACGACGCAACCTGCTTTGCAATCGGTGAATCCTGGACGGGCAAAGCCGCGGCATTCCGCAGGTCAATGGCCATCACGCTGGGGACAGGATTTGGATCGGCATTTATTGAAGAGGGATTACCGGTGGAGAGCGGCGACCTGGTCCCGCACCACGGCTGTGTTTACCATCTGCCCTATGCAAACAGTATTGCCAACGACTATTTTTCAACCTGCTGGTTTCTTGACGAGTATAAGAGAACTACCGGACTTTCCGCAGAAGGAGTCCGGGAGATTGCTGCACGGGCCGGAGAAGTGCCTGAAATTGCACAAATCTTTACCGGTTTCGGCGTCAGGCTCGGAACCTTTCTTGCCCCCTGGCTCCTGAAGTTCGGGGCGGAATGCCTCACCATTGGCGGCAATATCGCCAACAGCTGGTCACTCTTCGAAGGCCCGTTCCTGGAAACGCTGCGCACGCTGGGATGCACCCTTCCCGTTTTCCGCTCCGTTTCGGGTGAAATCGCAGCGGTTTCGGGCGCAGCGAGACTTTGCGACGACCGGTACTATTCCCGTTTGCCATTCATCTCAAATAAATAAACATGGAAAAAACAAAGGTAAACTACCCCGCACTGCTTCCCGTGCTGATGTCGTTCATCGTGATGAGCTTTGTGGATCTGGTCGGGATCGGAGTCGACCGGGTCACAAAAGATATGAGCCTTAGCGCCACCCTGGCCAACCTCATCCCATCCGCCGCTTTTCTCTGGTTTCTGCTGCTCAGTGTTCCGGTCGGAATCATGCAGGCAAGGATCGGAAAGCGTTTCATGCTGAACATCGGGATGGGGCTCACGGCCCTGGGCATGCTGGTACCCTATGCATTCTATTCCTTCGGCGCAGTGCTGGCCGGTTTCGCACTGCTCGGCATCGGAAACACGATCGTTCAGGTCTCCGCCAACCCGCTGCTGGTGGATGTTGTCCCGGGGAACAGGGTGTCGAGTTTCCTCAGCTTTTCTCAGTTCATCAAAGCAATCGGTTCCATGATCGGAGCCCCGCTGGCCGCATTCTTCGCCATTCAGTTCGGCGACTGGAAACTCCTCTTCCTGGTGTTCGGGATCGTTTCGATCCTGTCGGTATTGTGGCTGGGCAGTATAAAGATTGAAGAGCGGAAACCCGAAAACTTTCGGGTCACGTTCGGCAGCGCCTTCTCACTGCTGGGCAACGGCTTTATCTTTCTGATGGTCTTCGCCATCTTTCTGGTAGTGGGGGTCGATGTCGGTTTCAATTCCAACTCCGGTCAATTCCTGATCCGCCATTTCGGGATCGGACAGGAGGCCGCCGAATCGGGACGAAGCGTATACTTCTTCGGACGTATGCTCGGCACCTTCGCGGGAGCCCTCCTGCTGACGCGTCTCTCTTCGCGCAGCTTCTTTCTCTGGACATCCCTGATGGGTATTCTGGCGCTCTCGGCCATTCTGCTGATCACGGCTGCCGGGATGGCCTGGGTTCTGGTTTTCATCATCGGACTTACAGTGGCCAACATCTTCCCGCTGGTATTCTCCATCGCAGTGGAAAGGTATCCCGACCGGACCAACGAGATTTCCGGTCTGATGATGATGGCGATCTGCGGCGGAGCAGTTATTCCACCGGTCATGGGTTGGGCAAGCGACTTACACTCGGCAGCCACGGGCATGATCGTTCTGATCGCCTGCATGATCATGCTCTTTGGCATCTCGGTTTACAGTCTGAAAAAATAGGTGGAATCCTCCTCATCTCACACATTCCGTAAAACTTCACAGCCTCTTCTTCCTCTGGAGAAGCCGGAAGTTTCTCCCGGCCGGTATGATCTCTACCCTGCTTTCCCTGCCGGCGAAAACAGGCTTTTCACCGGATTTGCCTCCCTTGCAGGCAGACTGCGCAACGAAAACCTTGTCATGATCGACGGATACGGCGGCGTCTTTTTCGCTGACTTTGTTAATAATCTGGTGGCCGCCCTGACGGATATCGGGATTTCCGTCACGACCATCTCCGTAGAAAGTGCCCTGCGGGATCCACCAGAAATTGAGGCTCTCCTTGAGCCTTTTCTGGGTGGGAACGATCCGCTTTTCGGTACAAGGTGCACCCTGGAACTATCAGACCTTTTCTGCCCGGAGCGGCTGGCACAGATGAGCAGTGTGCCTGATTCTGGTTTGACCATCATTTTCGGTTCCGGTGCCGTTCTGGCCCCCCACAATGGAATCAGGTGGTACATTGATCTGCCTAAAAACGAGATCCAGTACCGGTCCCGGGCAGGATTGATCCGAAACCTGGGCGCAGCGGGATCCTTCTCTCCGAAGGTAATGTATAAAAGGTTCTATTTCGTTGACTGGGTGCTGCTTAACCGGCACAAAGACCGGTTCGCGGGCCTCGTCGATCTGGTCATCGACGGGCAGCGGCCGGCCGAACCGGTCTGGATGGAAGGCGGAGCATTCCGCGAGACACTCCGCCGGATCAGCGAAAGCCCTTTCAGGGTCAGGCCCTGGTTTGAGCCGGGAACCTGGGGAGGCAGGTGGATCATGGAACACATCCCTGAACTCCCGCAGGAGGTCCCAAACTACGCCTGGTCGTTCGAGCTCATCGTCCCCGAGAACGGTCTGATCCTGGAGAGCGACGGAGTGATGATGGAGGTTTCGTTCGACTGGCTGATGTTCCGGGAGGCGGAGGCGGTTCTGGGCAATGCCTTCGGCAGGTTCGGCAAGGAGTTTCCGATCCGGTTCGACTTTCTCGACACCTTCGCCGGCGGAAACCTTTCCATCCAGGTGCATCCACGAAAGCAATACATCATGGAGCATTTCGGCGAGAACTTTACCCAGCAGGAGGCCTATTACATTCTGGATTCCTGTGGCGACGCCGAAGTGAACCTGGGATTCCGCGACGGAATCGACGCAGAGGAATTCCGGACAGCCATGGAATACAGCGCCCGGCATCAAACCCCTGCCGACATTCCCCGGTATGTTCAGCAACATCCTGCCCGAAAACACGATCTCTTCCTGATCCCCGACGGGACCATCCACGGATCGGGGGTGAATAACCTGGTACTGGAGATCAGCACAACTCCTTACATCTTTACCTTCAAGATTTACGACTGGCTTCGCCCCGACCTGAACGGCAAACCCCGCGATCTGAACATCCGGCGCGCGATGGAGAACCTTTGCTTCGACCGGCAGGGCGACCGGGTGCGCAAAGAGTTCATTTCCGTACCGTCAATCCTGTCGGAAGGCGATGGATGGAGCGCCGATAAACTTCCGACACATGAACTTCACCTCTATGATGTAGTCCGTTACCGTATCGCAAACAAAGTAACCATTTCAACCTTTAACAGGTGCCATGTATTGAACCTGGTGGAAGGAAGTTCCGTCCGGGTCCAGACTGCCAACACGATGGAAATGCAGTTCAGCTATGCCGAAACATTCATCATCCCTGCGGCAGCCGGTCATTACACCGTAGTGAATGAAGGAGCCACAGAGGCGGTACTGGTAATTGCCTTTATAAAAGATGATCAGTGAATCAGGGTGCCCACTTTCTCGCCGCTGATAATGCGCAGAAGATTCCCCCTTGCATTTACATCGAAAACGATTACCGGCAGTTTGTTCTCCCTGC
>CAYWHQ010000113.1:0-8202 GCA_964457665.1 uncultured Prolixibacteraceae bacterium
ACTGAGTTCCGGATTAAAAAACCAGGTGAGATTCACCGAAAGAAATCCTTTAAACACATCGAAGAGCAGTACCGGGATTCCGGCGCCGTAACCCAGCACCCTGATCATATTGGTGGCTCCTGCATTACCGCTGCCATGTTCCCTGACATCCTTCCCGAAGAAGATTTTGCCGACCCATACCGCAGTAGGTATTGATCCGATCATGTAGGCCATCAGCACCATACCGGCTATTTCCGTATACATCATCATCCTGTTGCTTTTTCTGTCACTCCTCTGTTTCAAATTTTCTCAGAAAGTCGCGTTTCTTTCTCTCTGTAGCCTGGGTGTACCAGAATCCTTTCGCCAGTTTGCCGACCCGTTTTCGTTCAGCGCCTGATTTCTGTGCTTCAAGGATCAGGTCGTTGTATCCGGGATCCGACGAAAGTGTATACATCTGATTCTGCCGGTAATTGAAAAAATACCAGTCTCCGTCGGTCAGTTGCAGATAGAGTGTAAGTTCGTCACCCCCGGTACGTTTCCTGGCGAATTCCACGATACCCTTAACGTACCTGTTTACCTGGTATTTCCCAAGATTGCCGATCCCGATGAGTCCTGTGGAGCGGTAAGCCTGGGTCACGGTATCGTAACTGAAGGTGACATCGGCCAGGAAGATGGAGCGCATCATGGGCTCGGGGAATTTCCTGGCTTTACCCGCCAGTTCCAGTTCACCTTTGTAACGGTCGAGTTCCTTCGGATCGAGCAGTCGCCTGAAAGCTGTGGCATACGGGGTTGAGAAGACCTGGATACCCTGGAGATTGATCGATTCAAGTTTGCCCGACAGGCTGGCAAGCGCTACGTCGAGGAAGGGGAAGTCAAGGGAAACCGCTACCCTCAGCCGGGTTGAATCCGGAATGATATAGTGGTCGAGCAATCCATAATTCTCAACCTTCAGCAACCCGGTATTCAGCCCCAGGCTGATCTTACCCTCGCCCCTGACCATGCAGTTGGTGTTGTTGAGGGCAATGTAGTTTCCCGGCCCGTTCAGATCACGCAAGCGGGCAGTATCTGCAATCCTGAATTCGGTAACGGGATCGTTATACTCGATCATGCCTGCCGATGCGATCATGAGGGAATCAGAGAAGCTATTCCTTCGCTGAAAGAAGGCGGGATAGATCCTGTTCCGGGTGGTGGAATAATAGATGGCCAGCGAGAGTGTCTCCTTTTTCGGACTGAGCGGGGGATCCGTCACCGGGATTTGAATTTTCAGCGGATCGGGCACGGCCCTGAAACCCACCCATGAGGCTGGTCCGGCAATACATTCGGATAATGGCCGGAAGGCGCCGTCGAACGACAGGTGTCTCTCTGCTGCCGATAGGGTAACATCCCCGTAAAATCCGAACTCAGGGCTCAGCCGGAATCCTGCGGAGTCGGATATATAGCTGAAAGCGACGGATTGCCCGCTGGTATCCACCCTGATCCTGTCGAAATAAATCTGGGTTGTTTCACCGTTCTTCAGGCGATAATCATAATAACCATTGCCGGTGTAGCGCTTTCTGGATCCTATGGAGACCGTAGCATTGTAAATTGCATGCAACCTGGTGGCAGTATTCGCGATGATCCGGGCCCTTTGCAAGGTCTCCATCCTTGCATCGCGGTATATCCGGATATATCCCGAATCGGGGAATATGGCCGCATCTGCCACCTTGATGATCTTTACATCCTCGGCATTGATCACATTCGTGCGCAGGTTATATCTTGCCTGGGCAGCGAAAAAACGCAGTGAATCCTGAAGAGGATGAACCGAGATGAACTCAGAGCCCGTGTATCCGACATCAATCAGCTTGGTCAGGCTGAGCGAATCGCTGAACCGGTGCAGCTCCTTCTCATTCATCAGCATGATCTCCTCATTGTCGATCAGCCAGTCGAAACGGTCCATCGAACAGATATACCTGTTAAGAGGGAACTCCATCTTTGAAAGACCGAGGTTCGACCGGAATTCCCCGCGCCGTTTGTCAAAATCGAAATGTGTCTGGTAGTTCCTGGTCACAATGGTGAGGTCGGCCAGATCGTAGGCTTTGATCCTGAAGTTGGCAATGAGCGCATCGAAGGTTCTGCTTTTGAACATAAAACCCTTGGAATCCATCTCGGCGTCCCTGATCTTGATATTTCCGTCGCCCGACAGTTGTGAAGGGGTCATGGAGAGGCGGCCTGAAAATGTCGACTGTTCATTAAACATGACCATCTCCTTTCCGGTGGTCCTCAGGACGAGTGAGTCGCGGTAGGGAAGCCAGAACTCCGCGATCGAGTCACCCAGGAAGGTCGGATACTCGGCGCCGGTGAGTTGTTCCTGTGCCTCCACCCGCGTGGCAAGGGTCTTCATTGAATCGGGATAGAATATATAATCGGGTGATGTGGTCACGGAATGAAGATACCTGAAGGTCCCCTCCCCTCTCAACCCACGGTCGCTCAGGTCGATCCTGTTGATGAAGGTTCCCTTGCCGCTGTATAACGGGAGGCCATCTGGCGGGGTATATTTTTCAAAACCGAGGGAGTAATCAGGCCGCACCCGCAAGGGCTCCCCGATGACGGGAAATATCCCGGCCGAGGTGAGACGACCGAAGAAATGCAGGCTGTCGGTGTCCACCACATCCATGCTTCTGACTGTAAACGGATCGACTTCGAAATAAAAGGCATCTTTCTTATAGATCCCCTTGTGGATTGAGGCTTTTTCCCAGTTGACCAGGGAGTTGTTCCGGTTGGTGAAAATGGGATATTCGGGTGGGGAGTTATGTCCCGACTTATTTTCAGGATCGTCAATCCGGAGGTCGCCGCTGAGGTTGGTAATGGCCGTGCGTACGCGGATGAGCGGGAAGGTGCCGGTGGCGGGGTCCCGCTTGCGGCTTCGCACATAGAAGACCATGGAATCGACCGCGGGCAGATTCACCTTGTATCCGGAATATTCAAATGAGCTCCCTTTGGTGAAGAAATCAAAATATCCTGCCTCCACCTTTCCGGAGAAGGTGAAATCGCGGTCCTTCTTCAGGGTGATCTCCTGTTTCTCGGGGTAAATATATACTTTCTGGGAGTCGCTGACAAAGATCACCGGAACGCCGCTGATCTTCAGATCGAAGGTGAGCAGGTTCAGCTCACCGTTGGTAGCGTTTTTGACGGTGGAATTAAAGAAGATCCCGTCATAATCGCTCTTTCCGCTTCGGGCTTTGACATAATCAAACAATTTCTCCTTGATGCTGGCACGTTTGTCGTCCTGGTCGTATACCAGAAAACCGCGGTTGGCCAGTTTGATGAGCATCACCTCAACCTGTTCATCGGGTTTACGCATATAGTCGGCCAGTTCCCGCAGGGTAAAATCCCTTGATTTCCGCAGGTCGGTATATCTTCTGATCAGGTTGAGGGGGTTTTCGGCATCGATGCCCTGCAGCTTTTCATATCTGCCTTCGGAATAGTAGTTGCTTGATTCGAAGATGGCATTGCTCTCGCTTCCCGGGGTAGCGCCCCTCATCGTCCCGAACCGCAGGATGGTATCACTGAGAGCCCAGTTCAGGGCTTCGCAGTATATCTCAATTTTATGCCAGGAATCGAACCAGGGGCTAATGGCTACAATCCTTTCGTCCTTCATGAATGAGACCGACCGGTCGCTGTCGAGGTATTTCATCTGCAACCCCGGATGGTGTATCGAATCGGATTCGTGGTACATCGTTACCGATACATTGGAGGAGTTGATCCGGTCGGGGCGGATGATAAACGCCCTGGACCGGACGATCATCAGGTCCCTGTCATTCTTTCGGATAAAAAGCCGGGCATCCATCGACCGGTCGCCGGTACCCATAACCCGCGCTCCTTCCATGGCAAAGCCTCCGATATAATTCATCTCACGGAATAATCCGGGGATGCTGATGACCTTTTCATACGAACTGAACCTCGGGTAGGAGGCCCTCTCTTCCGGCACATCCACCATCACTTTGTCGGAATAGGTTCCGAGGAGAGGTTCCCTGAAATACTTCCGGTTGAAAAACCTGACCGAATCGGCGCTGAACCTTGAATAGCGCATGGTGATGACATAGGTACCCAACTCAGCAAAGACCTCCCCGGGAGGAAGGCCCGCCCTCTCCCAGTTTGTGGTTCCCCCCTCCCCTTCCCATCGCGTGGAAATGGGAAAATAGACGCCACGGGTACCGGTAATGAGCAGCGTATCCTGGCTGGTGCGGCAGGTCAGGTCCGACCGGTTAAAGAGGATATACGGAACCGAATCGAAGCCGAAGGAGTATTCCGGATTCCGGATCCGCCAGTGGGTGGAAGAGGAGTGGTAGACCAGGTTGTTTTCAAAAAGGTGCCCCGTCATCTCCAGAAAGGTCAGAAAGTTACGGCTGGTCTTCTCCCCGGCCAGGCTTATCAGCACATCCGACCAGGGTTCGAAATGGCCGGCCGGCTGCTTTGTGTCGATAAACAGATTCAGTATGCGGATGTAGTTGTAAAAGTCGGGGTAAGCCCTCATCTTTTTTCTGACCATCTCATTGGCGATGCGGTAGATCTTTCTTTTCCAGGAGGGGTTGAATGCTTCGGCATTCCATTTCAGGGCAAAGGCTTCGAGCACCGGCTCCACGGTCTTACGGTCGTGGTCCTGGATAAGCTGGAAATATTGCTGCAGCCTGGGAATGAATTCCGAGGAGTCGGTCGTGAAGAGGATCCCGCGCTGGGCTGTCGCGAACCATGGCAGGAACATCCAGGCAATGAGGAGTACCTTTCTTATATGAATCGTATGGCTAACCAATCGTTCATGGTTTTATGGCTGACCGGCCTTTTTCCGTGGCGGGCAGCGGCATTTTCAATGACCGGTCCGTCGGAGACGTAGAAGCCACTGAGGATCAGTACGCCTTCAGGGGCCATCCGGGCGAGATATTTTCCTATGTCTTCCGTGATCACATTCCGGTTGATATTGGCCAGTATGAGATCGAATGCTGCCTGCGGGATATCCCCCGCATCACCCTGTATAACGTGTACGGAGGGTGTATTATTTCGGAGGATATTGTCCAGTGCGTTGCGAAACGACCACTCGTCATGGTCAATGGCAGTAATTTCGGCTGCTCCCATCCTGGCTGCAAGAATTGCCAGAATGCCCGTTCCGCAACCCATGTCGAGGACGTGCCTGCCTGCGACCTCCTCTTCCAGAAGCATGGAAATCATCAGGGAGGTGGTTTCATGGTGGCCGGTTCCGAACGACATTTTCGGCTCGATGACAATGTCGTACTCCATTCCCGGCATGGGTTCATGAAAGGGCGCCCGGACCATGCAACGGTTTCCGATAAAAACCGGATGAAAATTTTTCTCCCACAGCTCATTCCAGTTCTTTCGTTCTGGTTTGACTGCAGTAAAGGAGACGGCATCCGTCAGACCATATTTTTTTGCAAGATCCCGAAACCATTGTTCATCCCAAAGGTTTTCAGGGATATATCCTGTGAGCGGTTCCCCTTCGGTGAAGCTGTCGAATCCTGCTCCGGCCATTTCAGCAATCATAATCTCCTTCCATGCCACGGGTATACCCGAAATTGTGATCTCCAGCATCTGGTTTTCCCTGTTATATTCTTTCCTTTACGTGCTTCAGTATTTCGAACAGCATTTCCCGGGCCCTGAAGAGCTGTGCCTTGACTGTCCCAATGGGAAGATGGAGTTCTGCTGCGATCTCCTCGTATGATAATTCCCGGAAATAGCGCATTTCGACGATGGTTCTGTAATGAGGTTTGAGGCGATGAACGACTTCACGCATCAGTTTGATCTTCTCCTTCTCGATGGTTTTCTCCTCCGGGCCGGGGCTGGTTTCGGCAATGGCGGAGATGGTCAGGTCGGGATCTGTCTCTTCCCCGGCGGGATCGCCGGCAAATTTCAGCCTGTTGTTCCGTCTGAGAAAGTCGATACAGTTGTTGGCCGCTATGCGGAATAACCAGGTGCTGAATGCGAACTCAGGCGTATAGTTTTCCAGGTTCCTGAAAGCCCTGCCAAAGGCTTCGATGGTCAGATCCTCGGCGTCATCGGGATTTCTCGACATTTTGAGCATCATGAAGTAAAGCGAATCCCTGTAAAGGTTAAGGAGTTCAGCGTAGGCTTTCTGGTCGCCACTTTGCAGGGCAAGCCTTACCAATTCCAGATCCCGGCGCCCTTTCTCCGTTAAATGGTCATTTACTTCCATCGAACCTGCCTGAAAAAGAGGTTTGATATCAGGATGTAAATATTGAGGATGAGCAGGATCAGCTCCATTAGTGGGGCGAACAGGACCAGGTCACGCTCTCTGAGTTTATGTAAACACCGGTCGAATACGGCGTACTGGGCAGCAAGCCGGATAACAATCAGACCGGTTACAGGGAGTACCGACCATCGCATCAGGATCATTGCGGTTGCAAGCGAGTAAAAGAGCAGCGGGTTGACCGCATATACGCCAAGCATCAGGCGATGGTGGAACCGGTAATGTTTGCCGGTTGAAAGGTGACGCCTTTTCTGGGTGAACCATTTTACCGGATTTTCCTTGGGTTCAGATATTGTAAAGGCCTCCGGGTCGGCCACCACGGCAGTGTTGTTTCCATTTGCCACCCTGTTGACGAAGAGGTCGTCGTCGCCCGACTGTATCCGGTAATGGTCGATGAATCCCTTGTTCCGGAAGAAGAGATCTTTCCTGTAGGACAGGTTCCTGCCTACGCCCATATAAGGGATCCCGCAGAGGGCGTAGGAGAGGTATTGCATTGCGATATGGGCTGTATCGAACCTGATCAGCCGGTTCAGAACACCTTTCCGGCGGGCATAAGGGCTGTACCCCAGCACAATCTCCTTTCCCCCGCGATACCCTTCCTGCATCCGCAGGATCCAGTCCGTTGATGCGGGGTGGCAGTCGGCATCGGTGAGCAGGACCGAGGGATACCGGGCCGATTTTATCCCGATGGAGAGGGGGAACTTCTTCCCCGTGAAAAAATTAAGGTCCCGTTTAATGGTGATGCTTTTCAGGTTCTGATAACGGGCAGAGAGTTCCTGAAGCACGAATGGGGTATCGTCATCAGAATGGTGGTCCACCACCAGCACCTCGAACTCCGGGTAGTTTTGTTCAAGGATGGCAGGAAGGTTGTCGTACAGCCGTGAGGCTTCATTATGAGCACATATCACTACCGACACTCCCTCTGGCACCAGATCTCCTGAGCGGGTTCTGAATAGTGCAAGTCTCAGAAACATGCCGGCGTACCAAAAAAGCTGAAGCATCAGCAGGGCAGCCAGTGCAATGAAAAAGCCCAGGGGCAGGGTATGCATATCAATCCAGGGTTCTGTCACTCCTCTACCAGATCGTGTGTTCGGGCAAAATTATCGATATTCGCGGAATAAATCTACCTTTGTCGAAAAATCAAGGTTCCGCAACATTCTCTGCCGGCATGCAATTCGAACTTATCCGTGAAGATCCTTGTTCGGCTGCCCGCGCCGGAGTAATTACAACCGCCCACGGTCAGGCCGAAACTCCATTTTTCATGCCGGTGGGTACCGCCGGGGCTGTCAAGGCGCTGCACATGCATGACCTCCTCAGCGAGGTGAACGCCCGGGTCATGCTCTCCAACACCTATCACCTTTTTTTAAGGCCGGGGGCGGATGTGGTATCCATGGCGGGGGGTCTGCACCGGTTCAACGGTTGGACCCGGCCTATCCTGACCGACAGCGGGGGGTACCAGATCTATTCGCTGGCCGCTTTCCGAAAATTCACGGAGGAGGGGGTGGTCTTCCGGTCACATATCGACGGTTCCCGGCACACCTTCACGCCGGAAAGGGCCACCGGAATTCAGCGGATGCTCGGCGCCGACATCATCATGGCCTTTGATGAATGCACCCCGTATCCCTGTGACGAGGACTATGCACGCAAATCGATGAAACGTACCCACCGTTGGCTGAAGAGGTGCCTGCAGCATTTTGCGGCCACCGGGTGTCAGCATGGATATGACCAGGCGCTGTTCCCGATCGTCCAGGGCAGCGTTTACCCAACCCTGAGGGAAGAATCGGCCAGAATGGTCGCGGATACCGGAGCCCCCGGGAATGCCATCGGCGGACTCTCGGTGGGCGAACCCGCCCCGATGATGTATGAGATGACGGAACGGGTTTGTTCGATCCTTCCCTCCTGCAAACCCAGGTACCTGATGGGCGTCGGCACCCCGGCCAACATCCTGGAGAGCATTGCGCTGGGAG
>CAYWHQ010000114.1:0-8185 GCA_964457665.1 uncultured Prolixibacteraceae bacterium
GAAGAAGAACCCAATCCCTCCCTGTTTCTGTATCTATGGAACAGCAGTCAGCTGCTGGATATAATCACGGATCCCTTCTTCACTTTTCACCTCGTATTCATGACCAACTTGATGCAATTCCTTGGTATCAAACCGATTGCATCTACTTCTTCCACCCATCTTTGCTTTGATCTGAACGAAGGTCAATTCAGGGAGACCGCAGGTCAATCTGGTGATTCACTCGATTCTTTTATAAGTGCGGAATTTAACCGGCTCCTCTCCATACAACTGGAACAATGCCATCATTTCCTTCCACCCCATGAGACAAGAAACCGTTTGCTGGAAATACTTATCCGATATTTCAGTATGCACCTGCCTGGATTTCACGGATTGAAGTCCCACAGGATCCTGCACGCAGTTCTTTCCTAAATCAGTATCTTTGCGGCAAAAATTGATCCATGTCAGTATTGTCTGAGCAGGAATCGATCCGCAGAGATTCCCTGAATGAAATTGTCCGTCTTGGAATTGATCCCTACCCTTCCGAAACATTTCCGGTAACCACAACAGCCCGCGACATACATACCCTGTTCAACAGCAATCCCGATGCTTTTCAGCATATCAGCATCGCCGGAAGGATTATGAGCCGCCGGATCATGGGGGCAGCTTCATTTACCGAATTGCAGGACTCGACCGGCCGTATCCAGTTATATGTCAAACGGGATGATTTATGCTCCGGAGAAGATAAAACCCTGTATAATACCCTTTTTAAAAAATTGCTGGATATCGGTGATATTATCGGCGTAACTGGTTTTGTTTTTATCACACAGATGGGAGAAATAACCATCCATGTCAAAAGCCTCAAGCTGCTTGCCAAGTCGTTACACCCCCTCCCTATAGTAAAGGAAAAGGACGGTATGTTGTACGATGCCTTCAGTGATCCGGAACAAAGATATCGGCAGAGGTATGTGGATATGATCGTTAATCCCCATGTAAGAGATGTTTTTACTCAACGGACAAAACTGATCAACTCAATGCGTGATTTCCTGAATGCAAAAGGATACCTTGAAGTTGAAACACCTGTGCTACAACCCCTTTATGGCGGCGCTGCCGCACGTCCTTTCAAAACGCATCACCATACGCTCGATATGCCTTTGTTTCTCCGGATCGCTAATGAATTGTATCTGAAAAGGCTGATCGTGGGCGGATATGATGGGGTATTTGAGTTTTCGAAAGACTTCCGTAATGAAGGGATGGACCGGTTCCACAATCCGGAATTCACGCAAATGGAACTCTATGTTGCATACAAGGATTATGAATGGATGATGGGACTGGTGGAAGAAATGGTGGAAAAGATCGCGCTCGATCTGACCGGCTCCACAATCATTAATTCCGGAGATAAAACAATCGATTTCCGCCGGCCCTGGAAACGGTTCACCATGTACGAGGCCATTCATCATTTTACCGGCATATCCATTGAGAACAAAAGTGAAGAGGAGCTCTTAACACTGTGCCGGGAACTCAGTGTTCCGGTAGATAAAACAATGGCTAAAGGCAAACTCATCGACCAGCTGTTCGGAGAGAAATGCGAACCCTTCCTGATTCAACCCACCTTCATAACCGACTACCCGGTTGAGATGTCACCGCTCGCCAAGAAACACCGTTCAAAAGAAGGATTGGTTGAAAGGTTCGAAACAATCTGTAACGGGAAAGAACTCTGCAATGCATTTTCCGAACTCAATGATCCGATCGACCAGCGACAGAGGTTTGAAAGCCAGCTGGAACTCGGAAAACGCGGTGATGAGGAGTCCATGCTCCTTGATGAGGACTTTTTACGTGCACTTGAATACGGAATGCCCCCCACTGCAGGGCTTGGGATTGGGATTGACCGGTTGACCATGATCATGACCAATCAGCCTTCCATTCAGGATGTGTTGTTTTTCCCGCAAATGAGACCTGAAAAACAGATCACCGGATCCTGATGATCCGGGTTACAGCAACCCTATCGCCGGCTACAACTCTTACAAAATACATTCCGGCCGGCATATCTTTACCTGTTACATCTTTCCCATCCCATTCAAAATTATCGATGCCCGACTCATTAAAATAGGCTGAAAGCACGCGAAGTTCCTGACCATGAATATCGAAAATGGTCGCAGTAGCCGGTCCTGATCCTGTACCATTAACCCGGATACTAACGGATTCCCTGAATGGATTCGGTGAACCGGTAATCCGGAGTTGCTGATCATATGACAATGCAGGCACAAAATTTACAAGCTGCTCATTGATCATGACAATCACCGGATGATCATATACTGATCCGGTAATATGAAGGGTGTCAACATGAAACCCGGCCGGGGTCGTGTGGGTCACGAGCGGCACAAAAACCGACATCCCTAAAGTATCGCCAGAATTCAGTGAATAGGGAAGAGTTGCAACCGGCCAGGGATCGATCCACCAATAATTGCCGGCTGAATCTATATGATTGATCGCTTTGGGCCAGTTGGTGAAGTTATGCACCGTCACGCGTTTCCCCTGTAACGCATCCTCAGGAGTAATGAACCAGATAGTATCCGGAAGTACAGTCACATCCGTATATTGAGTGGTAAATGTAAAAGGAGCGGCTGCGCCGATGAAAGGACAGGTCTCCCTTCGCTCCGATTCATCAGCAGCAAAAAGATAATACTTCACTGTGCTTCCGGCAGGTTGGGAAGGTATGATGGCCTGATAGCTTATCCCCTGCTGATGGATCAGGGGAACTGTTGTGTATGGGCCATTGTTCACGCTATAATACACAAGAAGTGAATCGGTTTTCAATGGAAGGCGGCTGCAGGCAGTTATTTCAGTCTGAATGACATAGTCCGTCTCGCAAGGCTGGGTCGCCGCAAGCGGGATATGCCGGATGTATAATATACCGATATCAGCAATCCCCATAGTTCTGCAGTGAAGGGCATCGGTAGATTCCCAGGGAGTCCCGGGATTTCCCGTGAATCCTAAAACCTCATAACCCGGTAAAGCGCTCATATACACAGCTCTGGCGCTATCGTCCCATGACTGATTCATAAAAGGCATCAATACCTTGTTATTTAAGATAATTGAATTTGTATAGGGTTGATTGCCGGGGGTGTTGACCCGAAATACTTTGTAGGGATATCCATAGGGAGAGGGTTTTGTGGTCCAGTAAGCGGCAGCCTGTTCAATCATCTGATACTGCGGATGAGTCGGTGGAACCATACGGACAAGGATTTTATCGGGCGACAGAAACTTCGACCAGCAGTCAATATGATCAATGTAGGTTCCATTTGGATCGGGGCGCACATGATATTGACCGACGCCCAGATAATCCTGAACCTTTAGATTTACCTGAGCAACTGTAAGGCCAGGATTCTCTTCCCATACCAGTTCGGTGGAAGCCGCACCTCCAAGGCCATCCGACATATAGTTCCCTCCGGTATGTACAAGGTTCATCCCGAACCAGGGAATACCAAGCATCTGGGCAACCTTTTTCGGAATGTCATCATCATTGGGTCTGGGACGGTTATAGGGAAAATCCACAATCCCGACGCTGTCATTGTGAAAGGATACAAACCAGGGACCGTAATCACGTGTCCAGTAACTATCAGTGGGGGCGATCAGAAAATCACAATGGCTCGTATCCACTCCATTGCTGATATATTGCTGGATGACTGTGTTCTTTTGATTATTATTGGCCACTATGGTAGTTACCGTAATATCCTCTGCCATCTCCTTAATCAGCGCCATGGGAATCCCGAATGGATAACGGATCAAAACTCCCTGCATTCGGTCAAATTCGGCAATGTTTCTTACGGGAACTGCAGGAGGATCTGTCTCCACAAATCCCCGCCCGATCTCATCCAGTCGCAGCAGTTCTCCCGGCGTAAGCCAGTGGGTAAGCTTTTCACCCGTTTCTGCTGGTTCCTGAGTCAAACCCCAAATGGGAATACCTAACAACATCAGTAAAATTATCTTCTTCATCCGGCGCGGAATTTTTGCCAAAAATACAACAGTGACCCGAATTCACCGCCATTTCACCTATATTTGTTTGCTGAAGCACCTCCCCAGATGAAAGAAAAAGCACGCGCTGCTTCCGTCTCCGTTCTGTCCAATAGTTTACTGATCATACTGAAGGTTATCACGGGGATCTTTACTGGTTCTGTAAGCATAATATCAGAAGCCATTCATTCCTTCATGGACCTTCTGGCCGCAGGCATTGCATACCTTTCTGTCCGCATCAGCGATACCCCTGCAGATGACCGCCATCCTTACGGGCACAGGAAAATTGAGAACTTTTCCGGAATGATTGAAGCGCTCCTTATATTCCTGGCCTCTGCCTGGATCATTTATGAAGCTGTTGACAAACTGATGAATCCCGAAGCCGTTCACTCCATCGGGATAGGTTTTGTGGTAATGCTCCTTTCGGCAATTACAAATCTTTTTGTTTCGAGGTACCTGTATAAGGTCGCCCGCAGAACAGGATCGGTGGCGCTTGAGGCTGACGCACTCCACCTGAAAACGGATGTATATACCTCGGGCGGAGTGGCTGCAGGATTGCTGATAATCTGGTTCACGGGTATTCCTTACCTCGACCCGGTCATAGCCATACTGGTAGCTTTGCTGATTTTGTGGGAGTCATTCTCCATGTTCCGGAAAGCTTTTGAACCGCTCCTGGATGTTTCCATCCCTGAAGGAGAGCTGAACATCATTCGCAATATCCTGGACTCCCATAGCGGTGCCAAAATCGGATACCATAACCTGAGAACAAGAAAATCAGGGCATTTCAGGTACATCGACTTCCATCTGACCATGGATGACCAGCTTACCGTTAAACAGGCCCACCAAATCTGCGATATCATTGAGGCAGAGATAAAAAAAGTCCTGCCCGACAGTGAAATCACCATTCATGTGGAAAATTTTTAACCGCCCTGGCCGTTGATTCTCTTTATCCGGTTAATATTAACATTCCATTGTTGATTAATGACTTTGGAATCCGAATTATGGTATTAAAAAAAAAATACTTTTGCATTCAAGGTTAATGTATTAATAATTAAACTTTTACAGGTATGCGGTTATTTTTATTGCTGGCTGGATCGTTTTTTATCCTGGCGTTCTCAGGCACACTTCCTGCCCAGGATACCCTGCTGACCGACACAATTTCGAAGCAGATTCTCGTGGATGACGATCCCGTGGCCGCGATGCTTGATAGCCTGGTAAGCCTGAAGATCTTCCAGGATGGGGAATCTCCGCATGCCAATCAGTTCAAGGACTGGGATAATTATTCTGATACGGAAATACCTATCTTCCCTGATTCCGTTTACAGGGAAAGAATCGCTTCCATGAACGATCAGTCGCCCTTTGAATTTATTTACAACAACGAAGTCAGGCAGTTTATCGATCTGTACAGTGTCAAAAAGCGAAAGCTTACCGCGAGAATACTTGGATTATCCCAGATCTATTTCCCGCTTTTCGAGGAACAGCTTGACAAATACAATCTGCCACTTGAGCTGAAATACCTGGCGGTGATCGAATCCGCCCTTAACCCTGTGGCAAATTCCAGGGCAGGCGCCAAGGGACTCTGGCAGTTCATGTACGGAACCGGTAAAGTATATGGGCTGAAAGTTACATCCTATGTTGATGACCGGTTTGATCCGTATAAATCCACCATCGCGGCATGTGAACATCTTCAGGACCTTTACGATATTTACGGAAACTGGTCACTGGCGCTGGCCGCATACAACTCAGGGGCGGGAAATGTTAACAAGGCCATCAGGCGTTCAGGCGGAATCAAAAACTTTTGGGCTATCCATAAATACCTTCCAAGGGAAACCAGATCATATGTGCCAGCATTTATTGCAGCCAGTTATGTAATGACTTATTCCAGGGAGCATCAGATCTATCCAATCGACCCGGGAATCCTTTATTATGAGGTAGATACGGTGACCATAGTCAATCCGGTAACCTTTAGCCAGATTTCTGAATCGCTTAATATCCCTGGAGAAGAGATTGCTTTCCTGAATCCTTCATTCAAACAGGGCGTGATCCCTGCCTCACCAGAGAATCCTTATAAACTGCGCCTTAGAAAACAATATGTGGGCGATTTCATCACCAATGAAAATGCGGTTTACTCCTATAAAACACGCCAGGGGCTGGAAAAAGATTCACTGCAGAAGCTTGTTTATAACAGCTACAGAGAAACACTGCAATATAAGGTTAAAAGCGGAGAGTCAATGGCGTCCGTCGCCAAAAAGTATGGTATGACCGTGGCGGAATTGAAATCACTTAACAACCTGAAATCTAATTATCTAAAGGTAAATCAACGGTTGCTGGTGTATGCGAAAAACAGTCGCCCAGGTATGAGTTCAGGTAACGCAACTGTAACTGCGTCGGGTCAACAGGAGGCCAGGGCTGATACACCCTCCAGATCGGCTCCTGCCGACACCCGCGCGAAGGAGACCTCCGCTACAGCTTACCATACCGTAAAAAGTGGTGAAAGCCTTGGTCTCATCGGTAAAAAATATGGATGCTCCGTCAATGAACTGATGAAATGGAACAATCTGAGCTCTTCGAAAATATTGGTTGGCCAGAAACTCAGGGTGTCAGGTTCCACTCTTGCCTCCTCAGGCTCCAAAACCTCTTCCGGCGAAACAGCCCGCTACTTTATGTATACGATTCAACAGGGTGATAACCTCTGGGATATTGCCAACAAATTTGAGGTTACGGTTTCCCAGATAAAAAACCTGAATGACCTGAAAAATGCAAGCAGGATCAAACCAGGACAGAAGATCAAGATTCCGAAATAATGCCGGATCATTGCATACTATTGTAATATTAATCCTAAACATGAACCCATGACAAAAAAGTGTGCTTTCATCCTGGCCGTGGCAACGGCCATGCTTTCAACTGCAATGTCGTTCGCCCAATCCAGAAAAGCCGACGATATCCTTGGTACCTGGTTAAACCAGGAGGCTACCGGGAAGGTTCAGATCTTCAAGGAAAATGGCAAGTACTTTGGAAAGATCATATGGCTCAAGGAGCCTACTGATAAGGAAACAGGAAAACCCCGTACGGATATTGAGAATCCGGATCCGGTACTTAAAACAACCCCGCTGATCGGTCTGGTAAACCTTAAAAACTTTATTTTCGACGGAGATGACGAATGGGAAGACGGTACCATATACGACCCAAAAAACGGAAAAACCTACAGCTGTTACATACGCTTCGATGAAAAACCCAATACGCTCAGAATAAGGGGTTATATTGGCATCTCTATGCTTGGCAGAACTACACTCTGGACAAAAACAATACCCTGACCGGACCCCGGATGACCAGGTTTCAAAAGGTTTTCAGAACCGTTCGGATCATCGTATTATCCGCAGCCATTCTGGCAGTAGCAGTTTACCTGTCACGAGGTTTTTTTCGTCTTGAGGAAAAAAAAACAGACCCTTATGACCGGATCCGGTCACGGGGCTATCTGGTGGCCCTTACGGATGAAAACACTCTGAATTACTACATCTCCAGAGGAGAACCCCAGGGTTACCAGCTTGATCTGCTTCGTTCTTTTGGCCGTCATCTGAATGTTCCTGTCCGTGTCATCTCTTCAAATAATGTATCCGAACTTCTGTATTATCTGAATCACAACATTGCCGACATCATTGCCCTCAATATCCCTGTCAACCGGCAGAATTCCAGGTTACTCAGCTTTTCCGCTCCTTTTGGCGAAACCCGCCTGGTACTGGTGCAAAACAAAACTTCGGGAAGGAAAATAATCCGAAACTACGAAGACTTCGCTAAAACCGACACCATTACCGTTCGCGAAAACAGTTTCATGACACCGCTACTTCACCTTTTTCTAAAACGCACAGAGAATATTCCGGCCATTCGTTATATCCGCGACATCACCGACGAAGAACTGATAGAAATGGTATCTGAAGGATCAGTTCCTTATGCAATCTGCCCTGAAAACACTGTGATGGTATACAAAAGGCACTTCATGAACATCGATTCCTACATGATTGCGGCTCCCCTTTATGCTTACGGGTGGGGTGTTACGCCCCGCTCCGACACGCTGATATATAAAATCAATGAGTGGATCGCTGAAATCCGGAAAACGCGTACCCTGAAGAAAATATACCTGAATTACTTTGATAATCAAAAGGTCGTTAATAACCTGAAAAGCGATTATGTCTCTTTG
>CAYWHQ010000115.1:0-8164 GCA_964457665.1 uncultured Prolixibacteraceae bacterium
ATCTGGAAATAGGCCAGATATGCCTGATGCACAAGCTGTTCAATTGGAGTGAGGTTGAATGTTGAAGGTATTCCGGACAGAAGACCGATTGCGGCCATAGCGCTATCCTGATATAACAGCATAAACGCATGCAAATATTTTGACTCTGGATGATTGTCATTGAACAGCAGACTTTTCAAAGTGTCCGGGGCAGCAGGTGAAGCGGTGTCGTTCATGAACCATCTTGAAAGAGCGTAAAACAGTTTACGTTCTAGGTTTCGCTTAATTCCGATTTCCGATTCAAGGATCTCACGCTGCGACAGAAAATTGATTCCTTCCAGAATCTCTGCTTTCATGGTATCGGGCATTGGGACAATACGTTGATCCAGCTTTTGGATCAGCGAGTCTCTCTTTGCCGACTGAGGATTGGCTACCATGATATCGCGGATCATGGCGTTGGGAAGAAGATGAATAAGCAGGAAGGATGGAATGTATGAGGGTATGAGGGTGTAAGGGTTTGGAGGTGTTTTCATAAAAATGAGATTGAACCTTCAAAGATAAAAAAACCTGAGCGATATGTCAATAGCCGGCGGCCATTCATTTGTACATCGTACATCGTACTTCGTAAATCCTGCATTGTTGTTCATACGACCCATTCTGCCGTTTGTTGAAAAAGGTCGTTTTTCAGGGGATGGCGGGGATAATTTTGGTTCATCAATCAACAATGATTGTATAACTTTAACCTCACAAAACCATGAAAACAAAAAGATCAAAAATCATCCTGATATCAGCCGGAGCGCTCCTCCTGCTGGTGACAGCCAGCGCTTTTACCTATATGAAAAGCCAGGCCGGGCGGAAGGAAGCAGCGCGTGAAATCCGCAAATGGGTCGCCGAAAATGTCACTCCGGTCATGAAACCGCAACGCGAAAAGCTCGACCTGGCGCTGACCGCCGAGGAACGTGCACAGGTGAACCAACTCCGGAGCGAATTCCGGTCGGTCATCTCCCATCGTCAAAAGCAGGGTATCGGCTTCTTCAGCGCCAGTGAAGAACCCCTGAACGCAACACAACAGGAACAGCTCGCGGAGAGCCGCGACCAGTTGCGCCGCATCCTGGGCAAGCTATGGGCCATTGCCGACCTGCATGAGGCGGAAATCCATGCCTTGCTGAAGCCGGCGGCCGATCGCAAGGCAAGCTGGCGGGAGGATTTCCGGAAGATCCTGGCTAAAAGCCTGGGCAAGCGTTACCTGGTGATCGCCGATGCCGACATCGTCACCCGCATCGAAAGCCGCCAGCTCCCGGAGTACTTTGCCCCTGTGGTATTCCTCCTTTGGGACCCGCAACATCCATTCCTGACCGACGACATGTTACAATAAAACCCAACTATAAATCAATTTAAACCGCAAAAAAATGAAAACACTGACCTCCGTTTCAATCCTTGCAGCAGCTCTCCTGCTCACTTTCACAGGTTGTAAGAAAGACAAAGAAAACCCGATCCTGAATGTCAGCAACACCGACGCTGCCAGTGTAGTGGCATACGGACTGGCCAGCTCCTCCGCCGGTATTACCGCCCAGGTGGAAGATGCCGCCGAACTTGCCGCCACCGGCCCTGAAGGGCTCAAAGGAACCTCCGATTATACCTTCGACACCACCTTTAACATCACCAACCCGTCCGGCAGCCCGGTCTCCTACTCCTATGGCGTTCATTACGCATACGGGGTGGTGACCCCCATGCCGGCCGGACTTCCTTACTTTTTCCTTGAGTACGACATGGAAGGTCAGTACCATGCGGCCCGTGTGAGCGCTGTCGGTAACAACACCGGCAGCTTCACGCTCACCGGGCTGGCGGCCTCCGCGTCGGTTTATACCCTCAACGGCTCAGCCCAGCGCTCGGGAACGGTCACTGCCAGCGTCTCCTCCAGCATCACCTTCACCTCCGATGTCACGGTAACGCTGACCGCAATCACGGTCGACAAATACACCTACATGATCAACAGCGGCAGCGGCACCGTTATGGTAACCGGTAAAGGCCCCGACGGACAGGCCTTCACATTTACCGGCACCATCGTGTTCCTCGGGAACCATTCAGTTCAACTGACCCTGAGCGGCATGGTTTACAACATCAATACCGAAACGGGAGACCTTGACCAGGAATTTTAGATTTCAGAAAATCTATTCGTTAAGAGCCTGGGGAACTACAAAAACCCGGGCTCTTTGCGGTTTTACATAAAAAAAGAATTCTTACACGAAGGTTCACGAAGAAGACACGAAGAACACGAAGGTACATATAAAACTTAAACTTCCCTTCATTCTCAATTCTCAATTCTCAATTCTCAATTCTCAATTCCACCGGCAACACCCCCTTATGAACCGTTTTACCCAGCAGTTTCTCGATCATCCGGAACTTGTTCTTCTCCTTGTCGCCGATGAGGGTGATGGCCACTCCGCTGGCGGCAGCGCGGGCTGTACGGCCGATGCGGTGTATGTAGTCCTCGGCGTCGTGCGGAACATCGAAGTTCACCACCATGTCGATATCCTCGATGTCGATACCGCGGGAAAGGACGTCGGTGGCCACAAGTATTTTGAGTTGCTTGCTTTTGAAGGCCATGAGTACCTTTTCGCGGGCAGGCTGGTCGAGATCGGAGGAGATGTAATCGGCCCTAAGCCTCTCCTTTTGCAGGGCGCGGCAAACGTCGCGGGTCCCCGATTTCGTGGAGCAGAAGACCAGTACTGTTCTTTCCTGCTGGGGCCGGAGCAGCCAGGCGACCAGCGGGACTTTCATCTTGTCGGGGACGATATAAGCCATCTGGAGGATGCGTTCGGCCGGTTTCGACATCGCGATCATGATCTCCCTGGGATCTTTCAGAATCCTTCTGGCCAGGTCCCGTATCGCGGCGGGCATGGTGGCGCTGAAAAGCAGGGTCTGCCTTTTGGCCGGAACACAGCCCAGTATCTTCAGGATGTCCTCATGGAACCCCATGTCGAGCATCCGGTCGGCCTCGTCGAGGATCAGTACCTTCAGTTGCGAGAGGTCCACGTAACCCATGTTTAGATGGGCGATCATCCGGCCGGGGGTGCAGATAACCATGTCGGCTCCCTGTATGAGCGCAGCCTTCTCCCTGCCGAATGCGGCGCCGTCGGTACCGCCGTAAACCGGGATGGAGCTGACGTGTGTAAAATAGGAAAGTCCCTCCATGTGCTGGTCGATCTGGATCGCCAGCTCCCGGGTGGGCACGATGATCATAGCCTTGATATGGTTGTCGTGACCGGCTTCGAGCATCTGCTGAATCACCGGCAGCAGAAAGGCTGCCGTCTTTCCCGTGCCGGTCTGGGCCGAACCGATCAGATCGCTCCCCCGAAGGATGACCGGGATAGCCTGTTCCTGGATGGGAGTAGGCTTGCTGAATCCCAGCGACTGTATCCCTTCCATCAGGCGGGGATCAAAATTGAAATCGTTGAACGTCAAAATATGCTATGTTAAAAGTTTCCGGTTCCGGAACGGCCGGACATTCAGAAGGTAATCACTTTGCCTTCCCCCTTTAAAGCGTGGGTAAGTTCTTCGCCAAGATAACGTGTCCCGATTCCCAGCGATTGAATCTTTTCCGTGATGCCGTATGTGGTTGTACAACCAATACAGGCTTCAACGGTGATCCCGCTCTGAAGGGTCAGGTCGATCTCCTCCTGGATCTCCGGATCATCGGCCACCAGCTTTGCAGAAGGACCCCAGATCAGCAGGTGTATCTCATCCCACCATCCCATGCTGCGGGCGCTCATGAGATAGATGAAGAGCATCCGCATGGCTACCTCCTTCTCCCCAGTGGTCAACAGAACGGTCAGCTTATTCATTACGGCAGATCATTGCAGCAAAATTAAGCTTTTTCCCGAAATGAAGAGAGGCACGGAGAAGTAATTCCCGCGCCTCTGCTTTTCCGGTGTTTACGGTTCCGGATGTGAATCAGTCAGTCTGGATCAGCGGTGCCGTTTCACCTCTCGTCTTTCCGCTTGTCTCAAAGGATTTAAAAAAGGTTTTGGTCTCGCATCAAAGATGATCCGCTGCTCTTCCGTTAGCAGCGCCCTGATCGCCTGATCGGTTCCGATGCTGTTTTTAAGCATCTGCACCATCAGACCTCCGATCTCGTCGGCAGTCTTGTTGACCTCCGCCATATTGACATTTTTCTCCGTAAGCAACGAGGCCAGATGAGACTTTTTCTCCTTAATCTGGTTCTTTAGTGGAGTCATCTTCTCCAGACCCGCCAGCCTCACTTTTTTGATTTTCTCCTGTTGATCCGCGGTCAGATCCGGCAGATCCAGTCCCCTGACAGCTCCCTGGAACTCGTCCGGGTCGTCGGGTGGAGGAGGGGGAGGTGGCGGAGGGGGTATGTCGGACACTGATCTGGCCGGTGGCGGAGGTGGTGCATCCTGAGCGGACACGGTATTCCATGCTGCGGTGGCCAATCCTGCGAACAGCAGCATCATTGCAATTGCACTTTTTGTTTTCATGATAGATATAATTGGGGTTAAAGATTAATGTGACTTCTTTACCGCAGGTGGCGGTGGAGGAGGTGGAGGAGGTGGCTCGGGCAGATTGAGCCGTTGCATCATCTTATGGAAGAGTTCGGGAAACCGTTTACGTTGCTCCGGGGTACAGAATCCCTTGAGTTCCATAAAATATCCGGCCGTGGCCAGTTCAAGCTGACTCTGGCGCAGCCCGAGCGAGTCGGTCAGACTTCTGATCAGGGAGGTGTCGGGGAAAGGTTTCGAGAGTTCCTCCAGCATGGCCCTTTTGCTTGCATGATAAGGCCGGAGGATTGAACGGGACCGCTCCCTGAACTGTTCGTTGGCAATCCTGAAATGTTCCCTTTGCTCTGGATTTAACTGAAGTTCTTCGGCAACGATTGCTTTGAAGTGCTCCCGGTCCTTGAAATTCCGGATCATCCTCCCCGTGGTGCGTTCGTTGTCGTGAAAACGGCCCACGATGGTCCATATGGTGACCAGGGAGGCTACGTTCAGCAGCGCCAGTATGATGATGGCGGCAATGAACATCCGCTTTTGTGTAAAATAGTTCATCGCTCCTGATTTAGCAGACTGGCTACCTGCTGCAGTTCCGGGTCATAAAAGAGCACCTGTGCTTCCGCCACAGACTCCTCCTGATCCGGCTGAAGGTAACGGTAACCCAGCCCGATGGTTATGGTATTGAGTGCAACAGCCAGGGCGATCAGCAGGATATTGCCAGCGTTCTTTACCCGGTTGCGGAACTGCTGCCGTTCGGCCAGACGAAAGTTGATCCTCGCCTCTACACCGCTGTAAAAATCCTCGCCGGCGCCGATCACGGGAACCTCTCCCATCCATTCTTCTATATTTCCAATCTCTTTTTTCATCACTGTAAAACTATTGACGACAATCCATCAAAAATCCTTCACCCCATTCATAAATCATAATTCATAATTCTCTTCAGATTCCCCTTTCCCCGATGCAGCAGCGACTCCACGGCGCCAACGCTGGTATTCATGATGGAGGCTATCTCAGCCTGGGGCAGGCCGTCGGTGTAAAAGAGGGTGATCGCGATCCGCTGGTTCACGGGTAATTTTGAGAGGCATTTTAAAATTTTATCCCGCTCCTGTTTTTGTTCAAGGCTTCGCGATGGGTCGCCGGCCAGATCCGACAAACGGTACTCTTCTGCCGGGGTCATCGACGAGGTCCCTGTTAACAAGGCGAAACGTTTCTTCCGGTTCCGGCGTTTGATCAGATCGAGCGACTTATTGACCGAGATCCGGTAGATCCAGGTGGAGAGGCTGGCATCGGCCCTGAAATGTTTCATCGATAGAAAAACCTCCACGAACACCTCCTGGGCCAGATCGCGGGCCTCCTCCTCATCGCGCACAAAACCGTAACAGGTACGGATCACCCGGTCGCGGTACGCAGAAACAAGCATCCGGAATGCCTGCCTGTCGCCCTGCTGAAGTCGCCGGATCAACTCCTGATCGGTCACCTGATGGGGGATTTACAGGTTTGACGACAGGAGGGGTCAATTCCTGCGGCCGTAGGCAAAAGTGTTGAGAAACCGCAATAAAACCTGATCAATGAAGAAAGTAAAGAGAATGACCAGGACGATACCGGTGATGATCTGCCAGTATCCGGCAGCCAGAAGGAGGTATGCATGCAACGACTCTTTCATCGGTAGAAAAAGGAACCCGGCCAGCACCAGGAGAGAACCTGCAACCAGCGCGGTTTTCATCCCGAATTCCACCAGCAGTTCCCGGAAGGCGGTTTTTCGTTCGTAACGGCTGACCAGCCTGCCGGTGAACTCCGCGGGGAGCTGCTCATCCGGCTTTTGCTCCAGCGCCTCAAGGATCAACCGATCCAGAAAATCCTCAGGTTTATATCCTGCTTCCATGATGACAAAAATAACATTAATACTGTTCAAACAAAACATCTCCGATATCGGGCACCAGCTGCAGCATCTTTTCCCTGATCATTCCCCGTGCCCGGTTCAGGTAGCTTTTCACGGTTCCTTCCGGCATCCCGGTGGCCTCCTCAATCTCCCGGTAGGAGAAGTCTTCGAGATGATACAGCGTGACAACCGTCCGGTATTGCAAAGGCAGCGATGCAATCGTGCGGTGTACCATCTTTTTCAGTTCCTGCCGGTCGATCCGGGTAGAAACGCCCTGGTCTCCCTTTCGTCCGGCCAGCGGATCAAGGCTCTCCATCGGCACCACGATCTCCCTCCCTTTTTTCCTTAAATAATCAACACAGATATTATAGGTGATGGAACCGATCCAGGTGGAGAGCTTTGAATCTCCCCTGAACTTCTCCGCATCCCTGAAGACCCGGAAGAAGACCTCCTGGCAAAGATCCTCGGCATCCTCGCGCTGGCTCACCATGCGCAATACCAGGTGCCACACCAGATTCCGGTATTTATCCACCAGAAAACGGTAAGCATGTGAGTTTCCCGCTCTGACCCGGGCTATCAGGGTCGCATCATCCATCGGTATATTGGTCGCAACCCGGAAGAAAAGGTTGCAACTTCACAAAAGAAAAAAAAATTGCCTTACCTGCAACCTTTCACCTTCTCCAACGACAATTTCAACGTATCAAATCCGGAACTCAAAAACTTAACACTTAAAACTTAACACTTAACACTTTTTTTATGGAAAATGTATTCATCACCGCCACCGTGTTCTTCGGAATATACATGGTCATCAAAGTTTTCACCGACTTCCTGCTGAAGCGCAAGATCATCAAGAGCGGTCACATCGACAAGGCCGGGATCCTGGATCCGCTGCCGTTCTCGACCTCCGAAAAGAACAACTACCCGACCCTGAAGTGGGGCCTTGTTGCCCTGATGGCGGGCGCCGGGCTGATCCTGATCGAATTCCTGCAAAGGAACGGCACCATCACCTGGAATGATGGCGCTGATTCGTTCCTGCCATTCGGCATCGAGCTGGTCTTCATCGCAGCGGGATTCCTGATCTACTTCCTGATCAGCAGCACCCGGAAGATGCAATAGCCGGCCGAAGGCTATTTAAGGCCCCGGATGACATCGAGGTCCTGGCCGAAATATTCTGATCGGCCGTCACCCCGTCCCAGTAACCCGTAAAGATCTTCAGCCGCTTCGAGAGTTTCCGGTCCGGGGCCGTGGCGGCGGGATGGCGCACCTGGTCGGAGGTACTGGTAGGGACAGATGGAGCACCAGGAGCGGCCCAGCCAGCCCCGCGGGAAGATCAGCAGGATGTTTTTGCCCCGGTGTTGCGACAGGGTGTACTCTCCTCCCCCATAGACCGGCAGGGAGAATCCGGGCATCGGGTCGCCGGAGACCGCCGGAAGCAATTCTTCGAGCACAATGTCCGGCCGCTGGAAGAAGATGCTGTTCAGTGCCTTCCACGACAAGCCGTCCCAGTACATCTGGAGGTATTCGACCGAAGTGGCCGTGGTGACTTTCGCCAGGGCCAGCCCGTCCATCATGCCAATCACTTCCGCCCTGTTATCCCTGGCCGCCTCCTCCTGCTTTCCGGTCCCGGCATAGGCATTCTCCAGCAGTGATTCAAACCGCTGGCGCTGGACCATGGTGCGGCCGGTTTGCTGCACAGGGATGAGCGAGGCACGGGTGAATTCAGGGTCGAGCGTCTCCTTCAGCCTTACCAGGTTCGGCGGACCGCCGTTCCAGAGCACGTTGATGATCTTCCACT
>CAYWHQ010000116.1:0-8044 GCA_964457665.1 uncultured Prolixibacteraceae bacterium
GTTTCGGTTCAGAACGTTCAGGATTGTTTCTCCCCGCTTGGCAGAAACTGTCTGATCGTTTATTTCGATACTGAAAAGCATCTTTTCCTATTTAAAATATATCGCACTGAATTTACAGGATTCAAAACAGAGACCACATCCCGTGCACTTATCAGGGATGATGAAATGGGGCATCCGGAGGGATCCGACAATGGCATTCTCGGGACATTTTTTCGGACAGATGTTGCAACCGTTACAGAGTTCCACGTTAATATAGAATGTTCGCAGATCATGACATATGCCGGCTGTGCATTTGCGGTCGAAGATATGTTCTTCGAATTCATCCCGGAACCATTTCAGGGAACTCAGCACTGGATTTGGTGCATTCTGGCCCAAACCACAAAGGGAGGTGTCGCGGATAATACCGGCAAGGTTTTCCAGCTGAACAACCCCCTTGAATCGTTCCAGGGTTTCATGGGATGCATCCTCTTTTGGCCTTTTGGTGATCCCTTCGAGGATCTCCAGCATCCGGTGTGTGCCTTCGCGGCAGGGGATGCATTTTCCACAGCTTTCCTGTTGCAGGAATTCCATGAAGAATTTTGAAAGACTCACCATACAGGTATCTTCATCGAGGATCAGGAGCCCGCCGGCGCCCATGGAGGCGTCGATGGCACGGAGCGACTCAAAATCGAGGGCGATATCCAGTCCGCCGGCAGGCAGGCAGATTCCTGTGGGGCCACCTATGTGAACGGCTTTAAGGGTTTTATCATCAGAGACGCCGCCAGCGATCGTCTGGACAATGCTGGTTAGGGATATGCCCATGGGGACCTCCACGATCCCGATATATTTCGCTTTCCCTGCCACGGAAAGTACTTTGGTTCCTTTGCTGTCGCTTGTACCTGTATTGCGGAACCACTGAGGTCCCTGGTCAATGATGGCAGGAATATTGGCCAGGGTTTCCACGTTGTTCACCACCGTGGGATTTCCGTTGATTCCTGACTCGGCCGGGAAGGGCGGTTTCATCCGGGGTATTCCCCTTCTTCCTTCGAGGCTTGAAATAAGCGCCGTCTCCTCACCGCACACGAAAGCGCCGGCTCCTCTGCGCACGGTGATCTGAATGGAGTAACCGCTGCCAAAAACATTGTTACCGATGAGGCCATACTCTCTGGCCTGTTCCAGTGCCTGTTCCAGAATACTGACAGGGTACCTGTAACCCGACCGCAGGTAAATGATGGCATGACCTGCCCCGATGGCGTAAGCAGCGATGATGATACCTTCAATAACGCGGTGGGGATCGGATTCGATGATTGCGCGGTCCATGAAGGCGCCCGGGTCGCTTTCATCGGCATTGCATACAAGGTACTTGTCATGTCCGCCGGTTGCCAGGGCGAGCTTCCATTTTTTTCCGGTCGGGAAACCGCCGCCACCCCGGCCACGAAGCCCGCTCTGTTCGATAATATCGCAGGTTCTTTCCGCGGTATAATTCAGGACGGTTTTATAAAGTGCCCGGTATCCCCCGTGAATGATATAATCCCCGATCAGAAAGGGAGAGGTGATCCCGGCATGCTTCAGAACATGCCTTTGCTGGAGGTTGAGAAAAGGGAGTTCCTGCAGGGCCGGTATACCCGGCCATCCTTCCTGTCCTTCCTGAATGTATTGCGCCAGGATATCCTCCTTCACCGGCGCCCTGTGCAGGGCCGACCCCAGGATATCCTCCACCTTGCCGGCCGTCACCCGCCGGAAAATCAGCCGTGATTTTCCCGGTAGCTGAACCGACATCAGGGGATCTTCGCTGCAGAGTCCAAGACACCCGGTCTCCACGACATCGGCATCAGTCCGATGAAGGGTAATATATTGCTGAACGGCAGCAAGGGTATCGGCCGATCCGGAAGCCCGACAGCAGGTTCCCATGCCGATCAGGATGACCGGTCTGTCGATTCTTTCCCTTTTCATCCCGGCAATCCGCGAGAGGGTCTCCTTGTCGTGGATACCTGATTGATTCTTCAATATCCGGTCGAGAAGGAACTCCATGTCGCCGGTCGCATTGGATGCCGTTTTCATTCGGTCTGCTCTTTAATTTCCTGTATGATCTTGCCCAGTTCTTCCGCGTTTCTGCAGGAATGGACCACCTCGTTGACCCGGAGCACAGGGGATTGATGGCAGGCACCAAGACATCTTACGACCTCCAGGCTTACTTTTTTATCACGTCTTGTCTGTCCGGCACTGACGCGTAACTGCTTTTCGAGTTCCTTCAGCAGTGAAGGCTTTCCGTTCAGATGGCAGGTCGTTCCCCTGCAGATCTCCACATGAATGGTACCTTTTGGTTTAAAACGAAATTCGTCGTAAAACGCAGCTACCCCATAAACTTTGTTGACAGGTATCATAAGGTAACCTGCCACCTGCCCGAGGGCCTCTTCGGTGAGAACCCCCTGACTCTTCTGGACCGCTTGCAGGATCGGTAACAATCCCTCCCTTTTTCCAGGCGAAAATCCGTTGAGAATCCCGGAGATGTCTAATTCCATGTTGATTGCAGAATTTTTCAGGTACAAAAGTAACTGAAAAATTCAATAATAAGCAAAATTGTTGTGAAAAAATTAGCAGTGTGAAAATGTAAACAGCGTCAGTCGTTGTTCAGTGTATCAAATCCCGGGGTGGAGAAATAATGGTAGTGTCCGCCAGTATCGGCCGTAATAAACAACGCCTCCGTCCCGGGGTGTTGTTCCAGATATTTCATCGCTTTGGCTGTTCCCATCACCATAAAGGCAGTGGCAAGCGCATCGGCTCTGGTACATTCGGGAGCAATGACCGTTACACTGAGCAGGGAATGAGAAACGGGATATCCGGTAGCGGGATCAATGGTATGGGAATACCGTACGCCATTACGGATGAAGTATTTCCGGTAACTCCCCGATGTGGCAATGGCCCGGTCGGATAAACTGATTGTGCGGTCGAGGATTTGCGGAGCAGTATCGTTGCCGGCTGGCTGTTCGATGCCAATACTCCATGGGGAACCACCTGGTTTGCCATGGCTACCCCTGACTTCTCCTCCCACCTCCACCAGGATATGGGTACATCCTGACTCTCTGAGGCATTCATAAAGCATGTCGACCGTATACCCCTGGGCGATGGCATTGAAGTCGAGCATCATCCGTGGATCATTTTTGACCACTTTACCCTGTTCGATATAAACCTTCCGGTAACCGGTGAGATTCAGCAACTCTTTTACGGTGGCGCTGTCGGGGGGAATGCCCTCTCTTTTCCAGAAACCCCAGCTTTTTACCAGCGGTCCGACCGTAATGTCGAATGCTCCGCCTGTGGCTTCAGAAATCTCCATTGACTTACGGAAAAGTTGAATGAAGGGTTCCGGAATTTCCACGGCCTCGTTGCGGTTGATCCGCGAAACGACCGACATGGAATCATACACCGAGAAAACCTTGTTGATCATAGCAAGCACCGAATCTGTTTTGTGCCGTAACATCAGTGTATCGTCCACTCCGGCCGTAATGATGCGAAAGGTGGTGCCCTGGGTATACCCGGTATAGAGATGCATACCGTCGTTGGTGCGCGTGCATGCCCCTGATCCCAGCATCAGTATGGCTCCGAAAACATACGTCATTGTTTTATTCCACATGTCGGTTGATTGTAAAGGTTATCCGCCTTTCCAGCTGTTGCCTGAAAAAATACAGGAGGAGATAATAAAGCCCCACACCACCGATTCCGGTTAATCCGGTAACCATCTCGGATGCCCCTGCCAGGGCAAGGGCTGTGATCAGGATCACCAGAATGGCAAAAGGCACCAGAAATGCTAAAGTGACGGCCAGAAAACCAGCTTGCCGGCTGATGGCGACAACTACTTTCTCTCCAGGCACGTAGCTCCCGGTGACATGAGGGATGGTAAGAATCTTCTCCGCCGATTCCGCCATGCTGCATCCCTTTTTGAGGGTACACTGATGACAGGCTGAAACGGCCAGCATTCTGATTTTTACGACCTGATCCCTGTCTTCCACTACTTCACCCTCGTGCGTGACCGTTTGCATAAAATTTTGCTTATTGATTGTGAATGTTTTAACAAATATGTGATGACGGGTGAAATTTGTTTTTAATTTTGCAAAGCAAATAAAAAAGTCATTATGGCCGACCTCTCCACCCAATATATGGGATTTACCCTGAAGAATCCGATCATAGTTGCCAGCTCCGGCCTTACCAGGTCTGTGGAGAAGATCGTTGAAATGGAGCAGAAAGGGGCTGCCGCGGTAGTCCTGAAATCGTTGTTCGAAGAACAGATCCTGCACGACATTCACCAGACGCTGGAATACCCCGACGCCTACAATGTGAATCCGGAGGCCCTGGATTACGTTACGGGTTCAGTGAAAGAAAATGAGGTTTCCGCTTATGTTCAACTGATACGCGACACAAAAAAAGCGGTATCGATCCCCGTGTTTGCCTCCATCAATTGCGTCACCCTGAGCGAATGGGTGGATATTGCAAGGGACATGGAACAGGCGGGGGCCGACGGTTTGGAACTGAACATCTTCATTATGCCTGGTAACCTGGAGATTCCCGGTCCGGAACATGAGCAGATGTATTTCGACATCATCGAAAAGGTAACCTCCACCCTGAGCATTCCTGTTGCGCTGAAGGTCGGTTATTACTTCAGCAGCCTGGTACACACGCTTCAGAAGTTCTCCTGGACCGGCATAAAGGGTCTCGTGTTGTTCAACCGGTTCTTTACGCCGGATATCAACCTTCAGTCATTGAAACTGCAACCGGCCAATCTCTATTCAGTTCCCTCTGAGCAGTATATTCCGCTCCGTTGGATCGCCATGCTCTCTGATGTTGCAAGGTGCGATATTGCTGCCTCTACCGGGATACATGATGCCAATGCAGCCATTCGCCAGATCCTGGCCGGGGCCCGTGCCGTGCAGGTCTGTTCGACCCTCTACCTTCATGGTTCCGAAAGGATCGCCGAGATGGTTGGCGGGATTTCGGACTGGATGGAGCAACACGAATTCGCCCGCATCGAAGATTTCAGGGGCAAGCTTAGTGTAAAGCATCATGACAACCCCGTCCTTTATCAGCGGGTACAGTACATGAAATACCTTCTCGGAACCGAGTAAACTGCGAAAAAATACAAACCTGTGAGTACACTGATCATTTACGTTATTGTTAGCCTGAGTCTCCTGGGATTTCTCTCTGCCGTTGTCCTCTATCTCATCGCCCGTAAGTTCAGGGTGGTGGAAGATCCGCGCATCGATGACATTGCAGCCATTCTTCCTGCCGCAAACTGCGGTGGATGCGGTTTCGCCGGATGCAGGAACTTTGCGGAGGTCATTGTGAAGAAAGGAACCCTCGACAACATGTTCTGCCCGGTTGGAGGAAACGACCTGCTCAGGCAGATCGGCCCCATTATCGGGGTGGAGGCCACCGAACAGGATCCCATGATTGCCGTTGTCAGGTGCAACGGTACGGCCGCACATGCACCGCTGAAAATCAGTTACGACGGACTCCACTCCTGCTTTTTCATGCACGCCCTCTACTCCGGAGGGAACGGATGTCCGAACGGATGTCTCGGAGGTGGCGACTGCGTGATATCCTGCACATTCGGTGCGATATATATGGATCCGGTCAGCGGCTTGCCCGTTGTGATCCAGGACAAGTGTGTGGCTTGCGGGGCCTGTGTGAAAGCTTGTCCCCGGAAAATCATCGAACTGCGGAAGAGAGGGAAAAAGGATCGCCGTATTTTCATCAGCTGCGTGAACACGGAGAAAGGGGCCGTGGCCCGCAAGAATTGCGCTGTAGCCTGTATCGGTTGCGGAAAATGCGTCAAGGAGTGCAAGTTCGATGCGATCCGGCTGGAGAATAACCTTGCCTATATCGATTTCCTTAAGTGCACGTTGTGCCGGAAATGTGTGGAGGTTTGCCCCACGGGTTCCATTCATGAGCTCAACTTCCCCGAACGTAAGAAACCTGTTGCCGCGGAAGGCATACAAGAAATCACTGTGGTATAACGCTCTATCGATCCTGATGATATGGTATTAAAGACTTTTAAGCGCGGAGGAGTTCATCCCGAAGAATATAAATTATCCGCCGGCGAACCCATCCGGCAGATGGCGCTCCCAGGCAGTGTGGCGGTGCAGCTTTCTCAGAGCATCGGCCCGCCTTCCGTACCTGTTGTTGCCAAAGGCGACAGGGTTCTGACCGGTCAGGTGATCGCCGAGGGCAATGCCTTTATCTCTGCTCATCTTCATGCGCCCGTATCGGGCACAGTAACACGCATTGACGATTTTCCTGATGTGAGCGGTTACCGGAGAAGAGCCATCCTGATCGAAGCAGGTGGCGATGAATGGGCAGAAACCATCAACCGCGATCCAGCCATCGATCACGAAATCCGGTTGTCTCCCGGCGAGATCGTGGCAAAAGTCAAGGAGATGGGACTCGTGGGCATGGGAGGCGCCTCATTCCCGACGCATGTCAAACTGAAGGTTCCGGAGGGTAAAAAAGCCGATTACCTGGTCATCAACGGGGTAGAGTGTGAACCTTACCTCACCTCCGACCACCGTCTTATGCTGGAGAGGGGAGAGGAGTTACTGATAGGGATCCGTATCATCATGAAAGCACTCGGCGCCGGAAAAGCCTTCATCGGTATTGAAAACAACAAACCCGATGCCATCAGCCAACTGGAAAAGCGCTGTTCAGGCTCCCGGGATATAGAGGTGGTCCCCCTGAAAGTCAGGTATCCGCAGGGAGGCGAGAAACAACTGATCAAGGCTATACTTGGGCGGGAAGTGCCTTCGGGTAAACTTCCGGTGGATGTGGGATGTGTTGTACAGAATGTGGGTACGGCCCTGGCCGTTTACGAGGCTGTTCAGAAGAACAAGCCACTGATTGAACGAGTGGTCACGGTGACCGGGAATGGAGTAAATCATCCGGGCAACCTTCTTGCAAGGATCGGCACTCCGGTATCAGTGCTGATTGCAGAGGCGGGTGGCGCCAGGGAGGATTGCGGGAAGATTATCAACGGCGGGCCGATGATGGGAAAAGCATTGCCCTCCTTCGAGGTTCCGGTCGTCAAAGGGATGTCGGGACTTCTGCTCCTGTCGGGCGACAAGGTTCGCCGGCCCGCAGTGATGAACTGCATACGCTGCGCCCGCTGTACTTTCGTTTGTCCGATGGGACTTGAGCCATTTCTTATCGCACAACATGCTGGCGCCGGTAAGGCTGAAGATACTGAAGTTCTGCATGTTATGGATTGTATAGAGTGCGGATCCTGTGCCTATACCTGCCCGGCGGGCCGCCCTTTGCTCGATAGCATCAGAATTGCAAAGCAAAAAGTCGGTCATCTTATCCGAACGAGAACAAAATAAAGCTATGACAACTATGTTAACCATTTCGGGATCGCCGCATGCACATGGCACCTCCACCGTAAAGGGCATCATGTGGGGGGTTGTGGTGGCACTGATCCCGGCGATCCTCGTATCGTTCTGGTATTTCGGTCTGGGAGCCCTGATCGTCACCGCTGTGGCGGTCGTTTCCTGCATTGCCACCGAGTATGTGATCCAACGGTACCTTCTGAAAGAGTGTCCGACAGTCACCGACGGATCGGCAGTAATAACCGGTTTGCTCCTTGCCATGAACGTTCCATCAAATCTGCCGTGGTGGATGGTGCTTATCGGAGGGGTGGTATCGGTGGGAATCGCCAAAATGAGTTTTGGCGGACTGGGAAAAAACATCTTCAACCCAGCACTCGTCGGCCGGGTCTTCCTGCTCATCTCCTTCCCGGTAGCCATGACCTCCTGGCCGCTGCCCGCCGCCAACCGTTGGATAGTCAGCGACGCGGTAACGGGACCTACTGCCCTGGGTATCGTCAAGGAGGGACTCGACAAGGGAGAGACTGTTTCCGAGGTAATGGGACAGGTTCCGGGTTATCTTGAGATGCTCATAGGCCGGATGGGTGGCTCGCTGGGAGAGGTATCCGCCCTGGCAATCCTGCTGGGAGGCATCTACATGCTTGTCAGGAGGATCATCACCTGGCACATACCTGTATCCTATATTCTTACCGTAGTGA
>CAYWHQ010000117.1:0-8019 GCA_964457665.1 uncultured Prolixibacteraceae bacterium
CGTCAGCGATATAGGGATGCCCTTTACCATTATGCAGAATGGAAAACTGGTGGGTTTCGACATCGAACTATCCACAAGGTTTGCAGCCTGGTGCGGAAAGAATTATGAGCCTATCGATCTGCAATTCGGCAGTCTCATTGCATCTGTCTCTACCAATAAGATCGACCTCATCACAAGTTCCATGATGATCACCGCGGAGCGGGAAAAACAAATCGATTTCTCCGATCCCTATCACCATTCCGGGGTCACGGTGATTGCCCGGAAAGAGAATCTTACCCGGTTTGCAAACGAGACAGAAAACACGGGAAAATCATTTTTCGACAAAGTCGGGGAAAGCTTCTACAACAACATCATCCACGAGAAACGGTATCTCCATATCATCGACGGACTCAAGGTCACCATCATCATCTCCGTCCTCGCCGCATTTCTGGGAACCCTGATCGGTGCCGGTATCTGTTTCATGCGGATGTCGAAAAAAATATGGTTATCGGTCATAGCGAAAGTCTATATCGAGCTTCTGCGCGGAATCCCTGTACTCGTGTTGCTGATGCTCATCTATTACGTTGTTTTCGCCTCGGTCAATATCGATCCGGTGCTGGTGGCAGTCATCGCCTTTGGGCTCAACTTCGGGGCCTATGTTTCGGAAATGTTCCGTACTGCCATTGAAAGCATCGACAAGGGACAGCGGGAGGCAGCCATCGCCGGGGGATTCACCAAATTTCAAACCTTCCGGTATATCATTCTCCCCCAGGCCCTTGGCCACATCGTGCCTGTCTATAAAGGTGAGTTCATCTCGCTCATCAAGATGACCTCCATCGTCGGATACATTGCCGTACAGGATCTCACCAAGGCCAGTGACATCATCCGCAGCCGCACCTTCGATGCCTTTTTCCCGCTTATCATGGTTGCGGTTCTGTATCTTCTCATCGCCTGGCTCCTGACCCGACTGCTCGACCGGATCGAGATCACAGTCGATCCCAGACACAGGAAAATCCGCATCAGAAAGGAGGCAAAGGTATGATCAGCATACAGAACCTTTCCAAACACTTCGGCGCCCTGGTTGTTCTCCGCGACATCACCACCGAGATTCGCAAAGGAGAGGTGATCTCGGTGATCGGTCCTTCCGGTTCAGGGAAAAGTACCCTTCTCAGGTGTCTGAATCTGCTGGAAAATCCCACCGGCGGCACTATTCATATTGACGGGATCCCCCTGTTCGACCGTCATACCAATATCCCTTCCCTGCGTCGCCGAATCGGGATGGTGTTTCAGTCCTTCAACCTCTATGCCCACCTCAACGTCGTGGATAACATCACCCTTGGCCCGGTTAAACTCCTGAGAAAAACCAGAACAGAGGCCGAATCAAGAGCAAAAGAATTGCTTCGGCAAGTTGGTCTGGCCGAAAAGGCTGAAAGTTTTCCCGACGAGCTCTCGGGAGGCCAGAAACAACGGGTCGCCATTGCACGATGCATGGCGATGGATCCCGAGATTCTTCTGTTCGACGAACCTACTTCCGCCCTTGATCCTACCATGGTAAGCGAGGTTCTCGCAGTCATCCGCCGGCTCTCACGCGAAGGGATGACCATGATCATCGTCACCCATGAGATGGAGTTCGCCCGAAATACTTCCACCAGGATATTTTATATGGACGAGGGGGTGATCTATGAAGAGGGAAGCCCTCAGCAGATCTTCGACAACCCCCTTCGCGAAAAAACACGTGCTTTTATCCACCGGATCCGGAGCCTGAATCTTTGCGTCACAAGCTCCGGCTATGACCTGTATGCCCTTAACGGAGAGATTGAGGCCTTTTGTGAAAAGCATATCATCTCCCGCAAAACCACCGGATATATCCTGCACCTGACTGAGGAGCTGCTGCTGCTGCAACGCGACTTTTCCGGTATCTCACTGGAATTGTCATACTCCGAGAAGGAACGAACCATCCTCCTGATCCTCCGGAGCGAAGGACAACCGTTCAATCTGCTCCAAGAGACCGACGGCGACGATCTCGGGCTGAAACTCATCCTGGGTCGTTGTAAAACCGCAGAATATCAATACGAAGAGGGAAAGAATACCGTCACCCTGGAGATAAAGGAGTGAAGCTGTTAGAATGGGTGAAAAGAAGAAGAACGTTAAGAAACTTCCTTCATCTCAAGAGTTTTTATTCCACACAGCCTTCCAGCTTTGTTATTACATCCACAAACCTCAGATTCAACGGTCCCCTGATGGAGACCGGCACTTCGAACAGAAGATTCAGAATGGCTGTTTCGCTACCAACCCAATAATTTGCCCCCTTATCATCGGGACCTTTTAAAAATCCTATCACACATCCGGCATCGTCTCCTTCAACACAACTGACCGATTCCAGCTCTACATAGCTCTCCTTATCTCCCGGATTCAGGATGAGGAAAACACCATTTGAAGGAAAATTAATTTTGCCAGTGCTCCCCGAAATCCTGGCCCTGACAATGAGGAATTGATATCCGGGGCTTGCCTGCGTCTCCCGCTCGGTATATTTCCCCGACTTCATCGAAGCTGTCTTGTAATGGTTCGATTTTGAGCAACTTTCTTCAGCAATATGGTAAGCAGGTTCTTCACCGGCAGGCAGGAATTCGTTCAGAATAGTTTCAAGTATCCGGTTTTCATCAGGCGTGTAATGGTAAGTCCCCTCCTGCATGTCGAGTAGTCCTTTGCGGCCATACCTGAGACGATCATCCCTGCTTACCGCAAGCTCCAGATGCTTACGGCATTGATTGCTATCAGCGATTTGCCAGGCAGCGATACTGATTCTCAGCAATATACGCAAAGGATCCTCTTTGCCTGTCAACGAACGTGTCAGATCACCGATGGCCTCCGCATATTGTTTTCTGGAATACCGGATCAGTCCGCGCTTCTGAAAGGCAGTTTTCGATTCTGCATTCAAATCGATGGCGACTGAATAATCTGTCAGCGCTTCGTCCTGCCGGTCCAGTTCTTCATAGGCCATGCCGCGGTATAAATAGCATTTATCCGATTGAGGCTGACGGCCAAGTTCCATGGTAAAGTCATCCATGGCTTCCTGATATCTCCCGGCTTTCAGGAAGGCATATCCCCTGCTGAAGTACAGTTCCTTCTGCTCAGGATCAAGCTGTGCTATCCTGTTATAATCCCGGATGGCCAGATCGTACTTACCTGCCCAGGCAAGACATAGGTATGCATGGGTTGCAAGGTAATCGATATTTACAGAATCCAGCGCCACGGCACGTGAAATATCGCTGAAGCCTTTATCCGGTTCGCCCAGGCGGTTATGCGCGATCCCGCGCCGGAACCAGGCCTTAGCCATACCCTGGTCGGCCTGGATTGCTTTTGTCAAGGTTTCAATGGCCTCTTTATAAGCCGACTGGTCAAACTGCTGCATCCCCTGCTCAAAAAAACGTTCTGCACGCTGGGCATCAACAGGGTAGTGGTCAAGCCACAAACAGATAATGAAAAGACTGATACAAATATTTCTCATGGTCTATGAATTTTTGTATTGGATGAACATCGGATATGAATTAACTCTCCAGCCCTGATGCCCGTAAGCCACCTCTCCACGTACCTCCATGGATACCGTGGGGGCCTTTTTCTCCTTCCCTATTTTAACTTTATAGGTTGCAATAAAAGCCTTAAGATGTTGTGGAATAATATCGGTAAATTGAACTTTCCCTACTTCAGTAATAGTTATCTCAGGATCCCTGACCGCCGGAATATATTCCCTGGCCAGGGTTTCCCTTATATCGTTCCTTAATGCAGTCCAAACTTTTTTCATCTGCTCCGGCGTGCCCGCATTTGAAGCGGCGGAAGTGGATAACAGGTAAAATGCCATTGGGAAGTCGGGAAGTTCAATACCCGCGAACGACGAGAGTCTCAGGCACCGGTGGAAATAGCCCCTGATCACCGGGGCGGGTTTTTTCGGATGCCTGAACCGGAAAAAGGCTGCGGCAATCCTCAACAGACTGCTGAACATCGAAAGCAGGAAGAATATCATGGAACCGCCGGCCAGGAAGAAAAAACCCAGGTGAGCGATCTGAAAGATGATATTCGAGTCAGGACCGTAGCCGAAAATCCCGATGAACACGTAAATCTCAATAACGAAGGTGAAGAGAATGACCAGGATAAAACCTCCCAGGCCGATAAGCGCGTTCACAAGCTGGATCGTCAAACTCCTTTTTCTTAGGCCTGCTTCGTTGGATGATGTTGAAACCATCGGTTTGTTTTCAACGTTCTCTTCGGTGAGGGGTAAAACCATGACAGTTTTTACCTTTGAATACCCATCCCCTGCAGCGCCCTGGGACAAGGGTTCCGGCGAAAAAGATGCAAGCCTGCTGCCGCAAACAGTGCAGTTCCCGTTACTATCACTTTCGCGGAACTGACTGCAATCTGAACAAAATATCCTTTTCATTCTACACCTCCCCGCGATAGTATATAATCGCTAACAGCCTGATGACCTCTCTGTTTTGCCATTCCGGCAGGCGTTAATTTTTTCGCATCGCGTGCATTAATATTTGCCTTATAATCAATCAGTATCTCAACGATCTCCCTGTTCCCTGTGCCTGCTGCCAGGTGTAAAGCGGTCCAGCCTCCCTCCCCGATTGATTCGCCTGTAATATATCTCAGATTTCCCTTGCTGTCGGTTTCCTGACCGATCACTCTTTTACTGTATTTGATCGCGCTTTTACAATTTACCTTTGCCCCCTTTTTCAACAAAAGCAATGCAACATCCTTTTGCCCGTGGTTTGCAGCAATCATCAGGGCGGTCATACTGTCGTTTTCTTTCTGATTGATCCAGGCCCCTTTTGATAAAAGCAACTCAACAATATCTGTTTCCCCGTTCACAGCGGCAATCATCAGTGCGCTCCATCCGTAAACATCTTTCAGGTTTACTTTTGCTCCCTTATTCAGCAGAAGCTCCGCAATTTCAGTTTGCCCATACTTTGACGCATACATCAACGGGGTGATCCTATCCTCATCCAGACTGTTCACTTTAACCCCTGATTTGATCAACGAATCGGTTTCCCTGTACCATCCATTTTTGATGGCTTCAAATAATTTTTCAGAAGATAACTGCTGTCCGTACGAAGCGATGAAAGTCATCAGAAGAATCAGTATTATAAACGATTCTGAAACTCTCAGATACAAGTTCATTTTGCAGGTTTTTTTCATTGTTTCTGATTTTGTGATTTGAAAATGATTTTCCGTTTTGTTGTTTATTATCAATAGATGGCTGAGTGATCCTGTTTTGGAGAAAAGGAAGAAAAAATAAATACCCATCCTCACAACCTCCTTCTTGCATGGCAGGGAATGAGGGTTGGGGAGATATACCTGAAAGTGAGCGATAAAGAGGGCAGCTGAAGGTTAAGCTATCTGGTAAACAATGGCTTCAGGTCGATCTCCTCCCAGCCGGAATACTCCCTGACCTTCAGCCACAACTTTAATTCAGCCGGCTTCACAACCACGGAATAGATGGTTTTAATATCTCCGCTTTCGGGGAAGTTGGCTCCTCCTGCCGGGATATCGAGGTCGAAAATGGCACGCATCCTGGCCGGGTCAATCTGCCCCCTGAACTCCTCACCGCGTTTCAGAAGGTTGGTGCGCCGTGTCCAGGTTTTGCCAATGCCTTCATTGATTGAGTCGTAGAAAAGGATCGGGTAGTTCACCCAGGAGGGATCAATAAAGTCGTTGCTGGCTGAAATGATGCCCTCTCCATTGCGGGCCGCCACACGGAAGGTGGCCCATTCGTAGATGGTGGCATGCTGCGGATAGGATCCGTTCATAATGAGTCCCACTTCGGGAAGGGTGGTGTTGAACCAACGGTCGTATTCTTCTGAACTTACGTATCTGAAAAGGCTTTCGAGCAGAATGTTGTTGGTATTCTCCCTTCCGGCCGGATTGGAGGTGTCGGAATTCTGTCCGTTCTGCAATTCCAGGAATACTCCTTTGCTGTTGATCGCGGTCTGGTAAAACAGTCCGCCGATGAAATCTATGGAGGCTACCGATGCCGGCATTCCTTCAGGATTCCATACAACGATATGAAAATATTTACTGAATCTCCTGAGCTGCGGAAAGGGCAGGTCGAGGTTCCGGCCGGTCACGGTCAGGCCGTCGGGCGTGTACGAACCCCAGGCCGACAGGCTGCTGCATCCGATCATCGCTATCTCCAGCATCGCTCCCGAAAGGATACAGGTCTTCTCCCGGCCAAGCCCGTTGGTCTCGGCCATCCCGTCGAGATAGTCCCTGAAGAGTTGAGAAAAACCCTCATAATAAACCTGTCCGTACTCCACAAGATCGCCATAGCTAGCCCCTTTCTCCGCAATGAGGTAATCATCCACCGCCACCCGGTAAAACTCATTGATCTGATTGCGGAGCAAAAGACCGTACTGCCGCCCCATCTGCTTGAAACTACCATGCAATACCGGGATAAGGAATGTCCCTGATGCAGTCTTATACAATTTTCCGCCCTCAAAGGGATCCAACTCCGTGTAGGAGGTGTTTTTGGAACACGACAGGAGGGAAAAGGATATCAGCATGATGGCTGTTATCCTTTTCAAATGTAGCTTTTCCATAAAAGTTTCGTTTTACAAGTCTTTTCTTCAAGCAAATATAAGGCAAAAAAAATGTAGCCAATAAATGCACCTGCAAACGAAGGGACGTAATCCTTATACCCCCATCCCCGGCCCTTCCCCTGCTGGGAGAAGGGAGAATTCCCCCCCAAAAGGGTTAGGGAGGGGTTGCAGATAAAATTCCGGGATTTCATTAATATTGCAGCTATAACACGATCAACCCATGAACATTCCCTTAAATCAGTTTGAGCAGGTTATTGACGAGACTATTTTAAGGAGGGGGCTGGATTATTTCAGAAAGGGGCTGGTTGAAGAACCTGAGGAGATCTCAGCCGGATGCTTTGAAGCCATTGTTCAAGGATCAGAACCTTACAGCGTGTCCCTCACTATCCGCAATGAGACTGTGACGGAGTATTCGTGCAGCTGTCCGTATGATCTCGGACCGGTATGCAAGCACGTGGTTTCCGTGATATTTGCCTTGCAGAACGAATCCCTTGGCATTAAACCACGGGCAAGAAAGAAAAGACATGAAAAAGCCGGGGAAAAGAGTGCAAAACCAGGAAGAAAAACAGTCAGCGAACAGGTCGATGAGATACTGAAACCATTGTCGCATGAAGCCCTTGCAACGTTCATCAAAGAGCTTTGTCTTGGTAACCCTGACTTCCGCAGGATATTCATAGCAAGATTCGCTTCACAGGTCAAAGGAGAGACCAAAGCTGTTTACCAGAGCCAGGTGAAAGCCATTTTGCAATCGGCAAAAGGAAGAGGAGGATTCATTGAATGGGGAAGGACAGCCGCCGTGGGGAGAGCGGTCATGGGATTTCTGGAAGGGGCAAAACAAAACCTCCGGTCAGGAAATTTCCATTCTGCATTGATGATCTCCATGGCAGCGCTGGAAGAAATGGTCAAAGCCATCCAGTATTCCGACGACAGCGACGGGGATATTGGCGGATGTGCCGACGAAGCCATGGAGGTGCTTTATCAGTTATCGAAATCAGAACTTCCCGAAGAACAAAGGAAATTTTTATTTGATTATGCTGTTAGCGCGTTTAAGAAAGGCCTTTTCGAAGGATGGGACTGGCATACGGGTATCATTGCACTGGCCGTGGAGCTGAGCAGGGAACCGGAGGAAAACGATAAACTGATCAGGATCCTTGAGTCGGCTCCCCGTTCGGAATATGATCATGAAAGGTTCCAGGAACTGATCCTGGCTGTTTTGAGAAAAAGCGGCAGGGAAAAAGAAGCCGATGCCTTCATGATCCGGAACATGAGGAACCCGAGAATCAGGGAACAGAGCATTGAGAATGCGATTATCAAAGGTGAGCTTAAGAAAGCGGAACAACTTGCAAATGAGGGCATAAAACTTGACCGTAAAGACAAACCCGGACTGGCAGATAACTGGGTCGACTGGCTGCTGAAAATTGCCCTGAAACAGAACGACCGGGAA
>CAYWHQ010000118.1:0-8007 GCA_964457665.1 uncultured Prolixibacteraceae bacterium
GATGATCAACCTTGTCCTCACCCTGGTGATCATGGGCTCGGTAGTAATAATTCTGAAAGATGCCCTTCCTGGCTGGATCAGGGCTTACCGGGACCATTTACGGTAAAAAAGGTTCTTTACGGTGTAAGCAATAACAAGCTCACAGCCATGACCGCCATACCGGCGATCAGGCCGTAAATGGCTACATGATGTTCGCCATACTTCTCCGCCGTTGGTAACAGCTCATCCAGGGATATATAGATCATGATCCCTGCCACGCCTGCAAAGATGACGCCAAACATGGTGGGTGTAAAGAAACTCAGCAGGATGAAATAACCGATCAGCGCTCCAAGCGGCTCCGATAAACCTGAAAGAAAAGATAGAAAGAACGCCTTTTTCCGGCTTTTGGTGGAATAATATATGGGAACCGATACAGCAATCCCTTCCGGAATATTGTGTATCGCAAGTGCCACGGCAATACTGATGCCAAGAACGGGGTCGGTCAGCGCGCTCATGAAAGTAGCCAACCCCTCCGGGAAGTTATGGATGGCGATGGCAAGAGCCGAAAACAATCCCAGGCGGTATAACCTTTGCCTTGTCCCATGATCATGGGGATCGCTTTCAGGATGATAACTCTTGAACTCATGCGGATTTCCAAACGACGGAACCAGTTTATCGATGATTCCGATCAGGGCAATTCCTCCGAAAAAGGCGATGACCGTGATCCAGTAGCCCGTTGTTTCGCCATGCGCTGTCACCAGTGCATCTTTCGCCTTGACAAAGATCTCTATCATCGAAACATAGATCATCACTCCGGCAGAAAATCCCAGTGACCCGGCCAGAAATTTTGGATTGAAGCCTTTTGAAAAAAATGCAAGGATACTGCCTATACCCGTGGATAATCCTGCAAACAATGTCAGCCCGAAAGCAAACCAGAGATTTTCAACCATACATGTTGTTTATTTCAACCAAACGAATGTACATTATTCTCTCGGAAAGAGGTAAGTGTAACCAAGAATAAAAGCAAAACTCTGGGCAAAAACCTTCGCCTTCCCGATCAGTTCCTCAACCGGATTAATCTCGGTGTACGGATCAACACTCACGGCAGGACTGAAAGAATAGGTAAAACCTGCCGTGATGATCTGTTTTTTAAGTTTATAACTGAGTCCGGCCGAAAAGTGATATAAATCCCATGATCCGCTGCTGTGAAGATAACGGTCTCCCTCCTCGGGGTCGGCATAGGCGGAAAAATCTGTATGAAATCCCGCAAGCAGATCAAATTTTGGCCACAATTGCTGCTTAAGGCCAATACCGGCATTCAGAACTACCCTCTGGCGGGCATCGATCCTCAGAAAATCATGGATGATCTCTTGAACCACTGCGCTGTCGAAGAAGGATGGAGGATAAAGAAACGGTTCTGCCAAGGGATTCATCATACTATACTCACTGACCGGAAGGAATAGTTCTGTCGAAAAAGCCAGCCTGGTCTTTTCACCTGAATACTCAATCCCGGCTCCGATAGCAAGCGGATTATGATAAGCCAGGCGAACATTGGTCTTTTTATCACTGACAATAAATCCTGCAGAAGGGTCATTCTCATTATCGGAGATGGAATAGATTGAAAATTCTCTCTCGATATCCCCTCTGCCATAAACCTTAAATGACGGTGTTGTCAATGTCAGTCCACCTCTCCATCGTCCCTTCTCCCAGGCTAATCCAAATTTGACCAACCCTGTGAAGACCTTATATTTGATCATCTCCTCAATATTGTAGGTCACAAAGTTGCTCGTACTGTCATCCATGCCAATATATCGGAAAAAATTCTCCAGCCGGTTGGTCTGTGTCCGGTAACTGCCGATGAGCGTAACACCAATTCCCAGCCAGTCGTTGACCGAATATCCGATCCCAAGTCCGAACCACTGTTCGTTCAGCTGATTGGCATAATTAAATGATCCTATGTAGGCCACCATATCCTCCGGCAGATACTGCAAGTCGCGGTCTGTATACCTCGTATTCATCAGGATGTTGTCGTAATGACGGGTCAGCAATCCATACGCGACCTGAACACGGGGCAGGAAGTTAAGATCGATCAGCCCTGATATGATCTGCGGATAAATGCTGATCTGGGCCGAGTTGAGATTGATCCCTTCTCCTGCCCCGTCGTCGATGAATATCTTATCCATCTTGTAAAGGTTGGCCGATACGGATAACTCAGGATACTGAATAAATGGGAACGCCCCGGGATTGTAAAATATCGCACTGTTATCTCGTACCCCGCCAATCATGGCTCCTCCCATAAGACTCGACTCGGCCCCATACTGCTGCGCCCAGTAATGATCCGTCTGGCCATTGGCTGTTGTAAAGGAGAATAAGAATATGATCCGAAACAGCTTCCTGCCTGACTTCCGGATTCCATGAAGGTTAATTTTATTCATGTGTATTAGAACTTTATCTGAAAATCATTCAGCACTCTTCAGGCATCGCTCCTTCTTCCGCTGGTCTGAACTCTTTCTCCCATTTGGCAATGACTACTGTTGCCAGGCAATTTCCAATCACATTGGTAGCTGTGCGGGCCATATCCATAAGCTCATCAATGCCCAGGATGATGAAGATAGGCCAGACCGGCATTCCGAAACTGGTAACAGTCCCCAGCAGAATGACCAGCGAAGCCCTGGGTACCCCAGCCACCCCCTTGCTGGTTAACATCAGTGTCAGCATCATCACAAGCTGGGTTTCCAGCGAGAGATGTATTCCCGACATATGAGCAACAAAAACCGATGCCATGGCAAGGTACAATGTCGTACCATCCAGATTGAAACTGTATCCGGTGGGGATCACAAAAGAGACGATCTTACGGGGAACCCCGAATCTTTCCATGTTTTCCATCGCCAGAGGTAATGCCGACTCACTGCTCGTGGTTGCAAAAGCAATGGTGACCGGTTCGGAAATGGCCCTGAAAAAAGGCCTCACCGGTATCTTCATAAACCACATGACCGGGAATAAGACACACAGGATGAAAACGATCAGTGAGACATACAGCGTGGCAAGCAGTTCAAATAAACTTAAAAGGATCTCCAGTCCCATATGCCCTACACTGTAAGCGATCGCTGCAAAAACGGCAAAGGGGGCAAACAGCATGATCATATTGGTGAACTTGAACATGACCGCCGTCAGGGAGTCGGTAAACCGGAGCATGGGTAGGCGGTATTGATCTTTCACCATAGCCAGTGCAATGCCGAAAAGAATGCTGAATACCACAATCTGCAGCACCTGCCCTTCGGCAATCGATTTTGCTATGTTTTCCGGAAAAACGTGCAAAACAATGTCACGCCAGGTCTGTGGCTGGACCTTGGGAAGCTCGCCGCGCGTCATCTCTTCGGGAACCTCCACCCCCAACCCGGCTCCGCTGATGTTGATGGCTGCCAGACCAATGAACAGTGCAATGGTTGTCACAATCTCAAAATAGAGTATCGATTTCCAACCCATCCTGCCAACCTGCCTTAGGCTGGCATGACCAGCAATTCCTCCAACCAGGGTACCGAACAACAAAGGGGCGATGATCGTCTTTACCAGGTGAATGAATATCTGGCTGACAATATTCAGCTCCTTTGATACACCCGGCACATCATACCCAAATGCTACCCCCGCCAGCATGCTGAAAAAGATCCAGGTAGTGAGTTTATGTCGTTTTACCGCGTAAAGAAAAAAGAATACCAGCGGAACCCATCGAATGATCACACCAACGATGGCAGGCATCTTCCATAATGCCATGCTGTCGGCAATAAAAAAAAGCATTGCCAGCGTAAAGGTCAGAAAAAAACCGGCAAGCGCTCCTTTAAGGGTCATCAGACAGTATTGAATAACCGGTCAAATATAAAGAAATGCCTGGATTTAACGGGAATTTAAATAATACCTTTCATGATGTGTATCAATTATTTGCGTATTTTTGCATCTTTTTTCAGGTAACCGCTATGTATCAGATACGGAACATTGCTATCATCGCCCATGTCGACCATGGGAAAACAACCCTTGTCGACAGGATCCTTCAACAAGTAAAACTTTTTCGGGACAACCAGGAGGTCCGTGATCTGATTCTTGACAGCAACGACCTTGAAAGAGAACGGGGCATCACCATCCTTGCGAAAAATGTGTCGGTCCGTTTCCATGGGATCAAGATCAACATCATCGACACTCCCGGGCACTCAGATTTCGGAGGAGAGGTTGAAAGGGTGCTGAACATGGCCGACGGGGTGCTGCTCCTGGTTGATGCGTTCGAAGGTCCTATGCCGCAAACACGATTTGTGCTGGAAAAAGCGCTCAACTTGCACCTTAAGCCCATCGTGGTCATTAACAAGGTTGATAAGCCCAACTGTGATCCCGATGGCACCCACGAAGCGGTGTTTGAACTGATGTACCATCTCGGCGCCAGCGAACAGCAGCTTAATTTTCCGGTGGTTTTCGGATCGTCCAAACAGGGATGGATGTCCGACGACTGGCGTACCCCCACAACCGATGTCCATCGCCTGCTGGAGGTGATCGTCGAACATATTCCTCCTCCGAAGGTACGGGAAGGAACGCTTCAGATGATGATCACCTCGCTCGACTACTCCTCCTATACCGGAAGGATTGCCGTTGGAAGGATCCATCGTGGTTCCATGATCGCCGGCCAAAATGTTTCAGTCATGAAACGCGACGGTGAGATCCTGAAATCGAAAATCAAAGAACTCTACCTTTTCGAAGGACTGGGAAAAGAGCGGGTCAAATATGAGGTGAATGCCGGCGATATCGTGGCAGTACTGGGGTTGGAGGACTTCGAGATCGGGGATACCATCGCCGATTTTGAAAATCCTGAGGCACTCATACCGATTTCGGTCGATGAACCTACCATGAGCATGCTTTTCACAATCAACAACTCTCCCTTTTTCGGTAAGGAAGGGAAGTTTGTAACCTCCCGGCACCTGCGCGACCGCCTTTTCCTCGAAACGGAAAAAAACCTCGCTTTACGCGTTGAAGAAACCGCTTCTCCCGATACCTATATTGTTTACGGCAGAGGTATCCTGCACCTCTCCATTCTGATTGAGACCATGCGCCGTGAAGGTTACGAACTGCAGGTCGGACAGCCGAAGGTGATCATGAAGGAGATTGAGGGAGTTTCCTGCGAACCTGTTGAATACCTGACTGTCAATACACAGAAAGAGACCTCCGGAAAGGTGATCGAACTTGTGACGCAGCGCCGGGGCGAGATCGTCAGCATCAATACCCGCAGCGACCGGGCGCACATGGACTTCATCATCCCCTCAAGAAGTCTGATCGGGCTTCGGAACCTTGTTCTTACAGTCACTGAGGGAGAGGCCATCATGGCCCACCGGCTGAAAGGATTCGAACCCTGGAAAGGAGAGATCGGGGTGCGACGGAGCGGGTCATTGATCTCGATGGAAAACGGTACCGCTATTGCTTATGCGCTCGATAAACTTCAGGACCGGGGAACCTTCTTCATTGCATCGGGCGATCCGGTCTACACCGGTCAGATCATTGGAGAGAACACCCGTCAGGACGACATCGTGGTCAACGTGGGAAAGACCAAGAAACTCTCCAACATGCGTGCTACAGGCTCGGATGAAAAGATGAACATCTCCCCTCCCCGCCGTTTCTCCCTCGAGGAATATATGGAGTACCTCAGTGAGGAGGATTACCTGGAGATAACTCCCAAATCGCTTCGTCTCCGGAAAATCATTCTGGATGAGAATGAAAGGAAAAGAAGTAGGAAAGCCTGAAACCTAAAGCCTAGCGCCGCTTCACCGGCATTGTCATGCAACGGGCACCGCCCCCTCCGCGCGCCAGCTCGCTGCCCTCGATGGCGATTACGCATCTCTTGTAGTTATTGATATCTTCTTGGCATTTAACTACAGATTTTGCTTTGATGATCTCGAATCCGTGACGGGAAAGCTCATCCAGCGTATGATTATTCCGGGCATATCCGACAACCTTCCCGGGGGCGAGGGCAAAGAAGTTGGTTCCCGAATGCCATTGCTCCCGCTCCTGGATCCAGGGATTATCCTTGCCGCCACATATGACGGGTTCGAACCCGAATCCAAGTTTCTGCAAGGCAACCAGCAGATTCTCTTCATTGAAGATCGAAACCACTTTCCCCGATTCCACAACGATATGCACAGTTTGCAGCTTGTTTGGTCTCAGGATCACCGGTTCGTAGACCATACATTTATCCTCGTCGAGAATCGTAAAGACCATATCAAGATGAATGAATGATTCGGGAGCCATGGGCAATTCCTGCACGAGGATGTGCCTCGACAGCCGCTCCTTCCGGAAATACTTGAGCAGAAAATCAATCCCCTGGGAGGTGGTTCGGGCGCCGGTTCCGATCAGCAGCACATGCTCGCTTGCCACAATAACATCTCCTCCCTCCAGGGTAACATGTTCCGTCTGATCACCGTATGAAGGATTAATGGTCTCTGTGCCAAAATCCGGATGATGCCGGAAAATGCTCTCCATGATGATGGATTCCCTTTCCCTGACCATGCTGGCCATCCTCGATATTATCACCTTGCCGGAGATACACACTGCAGGATCGCGCATGAAAAAGAAGTTATGAAGCGGCATCAGTTCATACCTGTTTTTGCTCAGGAATTTTGTAAGATTATCCTTCTCTGCAAGAACACCTTCAATGAGGGCAGTCGAAAGCTCGGCGGCCCCGAGACCCAGAAGGTAACCCATAATAGCTCCGGCATTTTCGTTGCGGCAGATATTATTGACAAGTTCGTCCTTTACAGATTGATTTTCAAGAATATCCTGAAGAATATCTCTCACTTCGATCACCCGTGCCACTTTGGAAAGAACGCCGTGCAGCTGGTTGTACTCTGCCAAAGCGATCTTCAGGTTAAGGATGTCGCTATATAAAGCTCTCTCTGCATTCTGAGGCGTCATATTCTCCACCTCCGCCCCCGGTGTGTGGACGATCACGGTTTCGAGCGGTCCGATCTCCGACCGGATGTCGACTGGTGTTCTATTGATCATAACAAGCAAAGATACGTTTGTTGGTATTACCATTCTCTGTTCTTCCGGAGTAATGTCGACCCCGATCACCAAAACATGGTAATTCCTTTGCTACTGGCATCCGTTATGGTGTGTAAGGATTAAAAAAGAGGCGACCCCGGCTGGGCCGCCTCTTTCATGTATGGTAGAAACAAATTACTGCAGTGAAAACTTGATCGGAAGGTTGAACTGTACCCGAACAGGCACTCCGCGCTGCTTTCCGGGTACCCATTTGGGCATTGCCTTCACCACACGAATGGCCTCTTCGTCGCAACCACCTCCGATGCCACGCAGGATGCGTACATCCGTAATGGAACCGTCGACCTCGACCACGAAAGTCACAAAAACCCTTCCCTGTATGCCGAGTTCCTTGGCCTCTACCGGATACTTGATGTTATCCTGCAGAAACTTGACACGTGCCTCTTCACCACCAGGATAGGCAGGCTGTTCTTCCACCACGGTGAAAATCTCCCGCTCCACGGGTTGCTCAATGACCTGCGTCTTCTCTTCCATCACAATCTCAACCTCCTCGTCGGGTGGGGCCTCCACATTGGTTTTTCCCGCCAGGTCGTCCTGGGTGGCGAGGCCCGTCTCAATCGTAGTGTCCTCAACAACCACCGGTGCGGTGAACTTCACCTTTTCCACCAGGGCCTCAGGAGGAGGAGGAGGAGGAGGAGGAGGCAGATCCTCTTTGGGGGCTTCCAGCATTTCGACCGATACCGTTTTCTCCTTCTCCTTCACACGGTTAGCTCTGTTCATATAAGCCGTGATGAAGGGATAGGCGGCGCCGCTGATCAGAATGACGAGCCCGATAATGAGGGAGATGGTCAGATACCGACGGTATTTCTTCCGGAGTTTGTACGAGCCATACTCCTTGTTCCGGTTTTTGAACACAATCTCCTCCAGCGATTCTACACGCTGCTGTTTAACTGTCATATCGTTATACTTTTTTCATGTTCCAGGCTCTTATTTAGGAGC
>CAYWHQ010000119.1:0-7965 GCA_964457665.1 uncultured Prolixibacteraceae bacterium
TATGATATCGAAGAGGAAATGAATAAAAAGGCTGAGGAATTTAAAACGATTAAAAAATATAAAATTAACGCAGCATAACATGCATAATAAAAAGATTTGACATGAAACATGTAAAAATACCGTTGATTTTTGGTTGGACTTTATTTTTACTTTTCTATTCGATCAAAGGGAACAGTCAGATACATGGATGCACAACATTTTCCCTTATTGAAAACAAACGAGACATATTTGGCCGTAACTTAGATACTGATGCTGAGTTCGGATATGTTTTTATTAATAAAAGAAATATGAGCAAAGTTGCATATTTTGATTCAACGAGCATTGAATCTGCAGCAAGTTGGATATCAAAATATGGCAGCATCACTTTTAACCAGATTAGCTGCGATATTCCCCAGGGTGGCATAAATGAAAGGGGATTGGTTATTGAACATATGTACTATGGAGAGTCAAACTATCCTCCGGCCGATAATAGACCGGCTGTCATTTCTCATCAATGGAGGTAATATCCCTTGAGATACCCTTCAGGAAATTGTTAGCAATGTGCCAATGGCGTCGCCTGAATTTCCGATACTTGTTGCATAACAAGCCCGCTAATCAAAAAACAGAAAAGAATATCCTATGGAAAGCATAAGAACACACATTTATAGTAAATTCTTCTCAAATAAGTATTTGCTGTTCTTTTCAGTTTTGGTTGTAACTTTATCTGGAAAGGCTCAAACCACATACTTCATTGATGCCTCAGGGGGGAATGACAATTGGACAGGAACATCTCCTTCAACAGCTTGGCAGACACTGTCAAAGGTAAATACAACAGCCTTTCAACCTGGCGACAGTATCCTTTTTAAACGAGGTGAAAGCTGGCGGGGACAACTTGTGCCTGTCTCTGGTAATGCATTTGCAGGAATATATTATGGAGCCTATGACATTGGCTCGCTGCCTTTAATAATGGGATCAGAAAACAAAAACCAGGCATCCGACTGGGTCATGGAATCAACAAACATTTGGCGGTGCACTTCAACCGCATCAACTGATATTGGAAATATGATTTTTGACAATGAAAGTCATGCCGGAAAAAAGAAATGGACATTGGGTGAACTCCAGACTCAGGATGATTTCTATTATAACATAGTAACAGGAGAACTAAGGATGTATTCTGTCGGGAACCCGGCAAGCGTCCATACAGTGATTGAATGTGCTTTAAGAAACCATGTCGTTAATCAAATTGGCAGATCATATATTACTTATGAGAATCTTGCTATAAAATATGGGGCAGCGCATGGTTTTGGTGGTGGAAACACATCAAATATTACTATCAGAAATTGTGAAATTTCATGGATTGGTGGTGGCGATCTGAACATGAACGGGCAGATCCGTTTTGGTAACGGGATTGAGTTCTGGAATAATGCGTCCAGTCATTTGGTTGAAAACAATAAAATATGGGAAATATACGATGCAGGCGTCACAAATCAGAGCAACTCCTATGCTGTACATGAAAATAAACCAACGGACAGTTAGTAATATACCCGATAAAGCGCATAAGAAGATACACAAGAAATACCTCGAACTGCTATCTTTGACCCTCTCAACTGTATCCTATGAAGAAACAACTTCTCGTATTCATTTTCCTGTTTACGGCAGTATGGGTTGCTGCCCAGGGCGATTATCCCATCCGGCCGGTTAAGTTTTCGGAAGTAAAGATCGCAGATTCCTTCTGGACGCCCCGGATGGAGACAAACCGTAGGGTGACGATTCCTTTTGCCTTTGCGAAATCGGAGTCCACCGGCAGGATCAGCAACTTCGAAGAGGCCGGAAAGGTGAACCGGGGGGAGATCAAAACCGGAAAGTTCTGCAGCAAATACGGTTACGACGATTCCGATGTGGTGAAGATCATCGAGGGAGCCTCCTACTCCCTCGCGAACCACTACGATGCTGCCCTGGATGCATACCTCGACACCCTGATAGCGAAAATCGCAGCTGCCCAGGAGCCCGATGGCTACCTTTATACCATGCGGACGATCAACCCGGAGAGGTCGTGGGCCGCCACACGTTGGGTAAATGCCCGTACCAGAGGAAGTCACGAACTCTACAATGTCGGGCACATGTACGAGGCTGCCGTGGCACATTACCAGGCCACCGGGAAGAAGACCTTTCTGACCGTCGCGGAGAAAAATGCCGACCTGCTGTGCCGCACCTTCGGACCTTACAAGCGGTCGGTCGTACCCGGACACCAGGAGATCGAGATCGGGCTGGCCAAACTCTACCGGGTCACCGGAAAAAGAGAGTACCTCGATCTTGCAAAGTTTTTTCTGGATGAACGGGGTAAAGGAGAGAACAAAGGCGGGGCCTATAACCAGGATCACATGCCGGTGGTGGAACAGGAAGAGGCGGTGGGTCATGCCGTAAGGGCCGTCTATATGTACTCGGCCATGGCCGATATCGCGGCACTGACGGGCGATAAGGAGTATATCAGGGCAATTGACCGTATCTGGGAGAATGTGACTTCCAAAAAACTCTATATCACAGGAGGAATTGGTTCTGACGGTTCTCATGAGGCATTCGGAGCGAACTACGACCTTCCCAACCTCACCGCCTACAACGAAACATGCGCCGCCATCGCCAACGTTTTCTGGAACCAGAGGATGTTCCTGCTGCACGGCGAAAGCAAATATATCGACGTGCTGGAACAATCACTCTACAACAACGTGATCTCCGGGGTCTCCCTCGGCGGGAACACCTTCTTTTACCCGAATCCTCTTGCTTCCGACGGAGAATATGAACGCAGCGAATGGTTCGACTGCTCCTGCTGCCCGTCCAACATCACGCGATTTCTGGCCTCACTGGGAGGATATATCTATGCGGTAAAATCGGATAGTGTTTTTGTTAACCTGTATGTAGCGGGAACGGGAACGATACGAGGGGACGAGGGGACGAGTGTTAGTTTAGAGCAGGAGACGGGGTATCCGTGGGATGGAAAGATCCGGATTACCGTGAAGACTGCTTCGCCAGCCGAATTCCCGATCTTTTTCCGCATTCCCGGCTGGCTCGGAAAGGCGCCGCTTCCCGGCGGACTGTATCATTTTACCGATGGCCGGACCCTTGCGCCAAAAATCTTTCTCAACTCCAGACCTCAGAAATTCAGAACTGAGAATGGCTACGCACTCCTTCATCGGAAATGGCATGACGGGGATGTCGTGGAACTCGATTTCCCGATGGAGGTCCGCAGGGTACAAGCCAGCCCGGAGGTCAGCGACGACCGTGGCAGGGTTTGTCTTACCCGCGGCCCGCTGGTCTTCTGCGCCGAGGGTGTGGACAATGGCGGAGAGGTCGGAAATATCCTGCTCCCCGACACGGCCCGGTTCAGGGTGGTTCCCGGAACGGAGGTACTCAAGGGGATCCTTACGCTGGAGGGAAGTACGCTGAAGCTGACGGGCGACGGATTTGAACAACCGGTTGCCAGGGTTGCCGGGCCATTCCGGGCCATCCCCTATTATGCCTGGTGCCACCGCGGGGCAGGTCCGATGAATGTTTGGTTTTACTCCCCGGAGAAGGTTTTCGAACCCGTGATGCAGCCGGCAGGATCACTGTTCACCGACGGAATCACGGTGGCTTTAAAGCAGTACGAGGGACAGGAAACCTGGTTTTCTTACGGGGATGAATACCCGGGGAGGGAGGCGAACCGCTACACGGGACCTGTCAGGATCACCGAAACGGTTACCCTCAATGCCAGGTCATTCCAGGGTGAACGGGAGAGCGAACTTGTGACTGCCGGATTTACCAAAACGAATGTATTGCCGGCGTATCAGGTTACCAGGGCCATCCCGGGAATCCGGTACAGTTATTATGAGAGCAGGCTGCGCAAATTGCCTTCGTTTGATACGCTGAAGGAGCTGAAAACCGGCATTTTGCCGAATTTCGATATCCTCACCCCGCGCGACACTGCAGATTTCTATGCCTTGCGCTTCACGGGACTGATCTTAATTCCGGCAGACGGCGTTTACACCTTTTATTCCAATTCCGATGATGGCAGCCGGATCCTGATCCGCGGAGAGGAGATCCTGTTGAATGACGGGCTGCACGAACCCATCGAGAAGCAAGGTCAGATGGCGCTCGGAAAAGGATTTCACCCGGTTGTCGTCGAATACTTTGAATACGGATCCGGGGAGTTACTCGAAATCAGTCTGGAGGGTCCAGAAATGAAAAAGCAGACCATCCCCGACAGCCTGCTCTTTCACGAAGAATAACAGAAATCAGTGTCTGACCACCATCTTCCTGGTCAGAACCACCTTTCCGTTAAGGATCAGGGTGTAGAAATAGAGTCCTTCGCGCAGGTTGGTCACATCGATGGCAGTTTTGCCGGATGTCCCGTCAAGCATGATGTTCGCCACAGTGGTTCCGAGAAGGTTCCGTACCACGATCTCACCGGCAGAGCCTTCCGGCAGCGCGTAATTGAAGCTCGCCTGCACGGAGGAGGGATTCGGGTAAGCCTCCGATAACAGGTCTTTTGTTCCGGGCTGGTTCGTACCCAGCGGATAAGCCGAATACTCGATCAGTACGCTCACCGAATCATTCGGGTTTTCATCCACGAAGAAAGTATAGCGGATTATGGAAGCACCCGTGACCGTGCCGGGCTGGTAGTGTCCTGAGAAATCAAGCGTGTTGATTTCACCTGCCTTGATTGTTTTTGACCAGGGTGATACCATAACGTCAGGGCCGAAGCAAAGACCCCAGCAGAACATGTTGATGGTGCCGTGGAGCACATTCACGTACTCCTTTTTCACCTTTACATGGAGGGAATCGGCCGAGTTATTCTTCACCGCAAGATATTTGACAATCTCAACATTGGTATGGCCATGCTTGACCACGGTGGCATTGGGAGCAAGCGGCTGAAGCTGTCCTGCCAGGCTGTCGAGAAGGACCAGATTTTGCGCGAAAGTCGCCAATGTTATGGCCGACAACAGCGCCAGTGAGAGTAAGAAATGCTTCATATCGGTAAATTTTAATGATTGAATATTTTGACCTGCAAATATACTCAATTACTGCTTATCTTTGATGCCGTTTATTTAATCATCTAAATCTATAACATCGGATTTATGAAAAAAGTTGCTTTACTTCTGATCTTTTTTTCGCTGGCAGGCATTCTGAAAAGCCAGGAAGAGCGGCTGGTGCTGCTGGAGCATTTCACGCAGGCATCCTGTACGCCCTGTGCCGCGGCGAACCCCGGGATAAAAAGCATTTGCGCGAACAATCCCGACAAGCTGACTTCCATATGGTATCACACGAGCTGGCCCGGCTATGATCCCATGAACCTGCACAACCCCCAGGATGCGGCGGCAAGGGTGGCTTATTACAATGTTACCGGCGTACCCCGCTCTGTCCTCGACGGAAACTATTACAATGGCAGCGCCACCGGTTGGAACATCAACACGGTGAATGCCAGGCGCCAGGTCCCCTCTCCGTTCAACCTGCAGTTGAAACAGGAAATCAGCAGCGACCAGGACTCGGTGTATCTCACCCTGGTAGCCCTGGCCTCGCAGGCAGTGGCCGGTTCGCTGGTTGCACACACGGCCGTCATTGAGAAGAACATCCATTTTACCAACCCTCCCGGCTCGAACGGGGAGAAGGACTTCATCAACGTGATGAAAAAGCTGCTTCCGACCAGCGCCGGATTTACCCTGCCCACATCGATGGGAACCGGTGATTATGCCATCATTGAAACCGCATGGCAGTTTGCCAACGTCTATAACGTCAGCGAGATTGCTGCTGTAAGCTTTGTGCAGAACAATGCCACAAAAGAGGTCCATCAGTCATGCAATTCCATCAGCGGCGCCATCACACTGCCTTACGACAACGACCTGCAGGTCATTGCCATCGGAAATCTTCCATACGCTGCCTGTATCGGGAGGATCTCGCCGCTGGTCACCGTGAGGAATAACGGTAATAACACGATAACCTCATTCACCCTGAAGTTTTCGGTCAACGGAGGAAATGAGTCCATGGTCAACTGGAACGGGACTCTGCCCAGCCTGGGAAAGGTAGTGATACAGATCCCGGAATACTCATTCAGTCCATCCGGAAATAACCAGATCAAGGTGTTCTCAACGGCTCCCAACGCAGCATCCGATGAATATCCAAAGAACGACACCCTGAATACCATCCTGAAGACAGGCCCAGGTTCAACCGATGTGGTTTATCTGTTCCTGCGGACAGACAATGCCCCCCAGGAGACCAGCTGGGAGGTGAAAAACTCTCTCGGTCAGGTGATCCGGAGCGGGGGGCCCTATACTGCTCCGCTGACTACCTACAAGGATACCATTAATTTACCGGCGGCCGATTGTTATACCTTTACGATCTACGATGCTGGCGGTAACGGCCTGTGCTGTGCCAACGGCAGCGGAGGGTACGAGCTTTCCGATAACGGCGGTACCGCCATCCGTAAGAATGGAGGGATTTTCGGCGATAAGGAATGGGTGGAATGGAGACTCTACCCGGCGGTCTCCCTCGCCGACCATGGCCAGGATCCCGGACTTACGCTGATACCCAATCCCGTGTATGATCAGGCCACGGCCGGTTTCACTCTCTCCACCAGGAGCCATGTTACCCTCACGCTCTACAATATGGTCGGAATTCCGGTCAGAACCCAGGATGCCGGCCTGCTGGGCGAAGGAGAACACCAGGTCAGGTTCACAGTATCAGGATTGCCTCAGGGTCTTTACATTATGAGACTGCAGACCGGATCGCAAAGCTGGACAAAAAGGATGTCGGTGATACGCTGATCAGGAATTATGCGGTATCCGGACCTCAATGGCTCCGGCGCCATATTTCGACATGGGGGCATCATGAAAAATGATGCCCTCTTCTTTTTCCAGGAAGGTGACGATATTCTGCCGCAGCACCCCATTTCCGATGCCGTGAATGAAGGTCACCTTCAGAAAATGATGGGCACGGGCGCTATCAAGACATTTCCTGAAATAGTTCATCTGAAAATCGAGGATTTCGTTCTTTTCCAGGAAAGAATGGTCCTCCACCAGTTCATGGATATGAAGATCAACCTCCGCCTCACGCGGTCCTGTCTGGTGTTTCATGATATCCGATGGCTCTGTCGCTCCGGAGGGGCGCTCCCCGGGCGCTGAAACGGGTCCTGACGAGAATCCCCCCCGAAGATCTTCAAGGGATACGACTTTCATTATCAACCCCTTCCCGGTGAAAAAACGGGATTCGCGGTAGGCGCCTTCACGGAAAAACTTCTTCCCCTCGATCCTGAAATCCGCATGAAAGGGTGGCAATACCATTTTCTGCTGGTCAGCATGAAAGAGCAACTGGATACACCCGTCGGTCCATCTTCCCAGCTGCTCGTGGTTCACGGTGTCCATCAGCAATACCGAATCAGGGAGAACCGATCCGTAATCGATTCCTTCGGCATGGGCCAGGCTGTTACGGTGAAACAGGCTGTAGAGTATATGCTGACCGGTATTGTTTATCAGCAAAATATCGACCTGACCGGTGATCAGCCATTTCTGATCATGGGGAACGAAGGCGAGCATTACCTCCTCCTGTTTCCGGTTAAGGGTGACAGCAGGTGAAATCGTTGTCATCCGGTGATCCTCCGGTCCGGGGTCATCGCTCCCGGATTCATCCGCCGGATGCTCGGAGGGAACAGGAGGAGATGAAGATGACCGGTTCCCGAAAAATCTCGCCGCAGCCTGGTTACTGCCTATCCTGACCAGGTCGGCGGTTAGGGTCGGAAGCTCGAATCCGTCGCTGGTCATAACCCGCACTGTTTTGCTGTCGATGATTGCCGAAACAACCCCTCCTCCCGTGGCATTCAGGAATCTTACCTCGTCTCCGACCGATAGTTTCATGTGGCGCTGATTTGGGGTGCAAAGTTAGGGAAAATTGCTGCCCATATCAGGGTTTAAAAAATTGTGTAACTTGCGCCCCATTATTAACCAAAAAACACAGATTATG